>NZ_JBFUAZ010000257.1:0-5539 GCF_056406035.1 Polaromonas sp. P1_E1_2
CAATCATGTCTATGGGCGTGGGCGTGATGTCCCAGGTCTCGACGATGGGAATACCCGAGGCCAGCAGGCGGCGCCGCCCTTCCGGCGAATGCATGATGCCGGTCAGCACGATGCCGTCGGGCCGTCGGCCCACGATGGCATCGATCAACGCGTCTTCGCGCGCGCCGCCGTAGCCGCTTTGCCCAAGGATCAGCTGGCAGCCGGCCTCGGCCAGTGCGTCGGTCAGCGCCTGTATGGTTTCCAGGAACACCGGGCCGGCGATGGTGGGCACCAGGGCCGCCACCAGGCGGCTGCGATTGGACGCCAGGCCGCCGGCGATGAGGTTAGGCACATAGCCGCTGCGCGAAATCGCACTGCGCACGCGCTCCAGGGTTTCGGGGGACACGGCCGCCGGTGTGTTGAGCGCGCGCGACACCGTGATGGCCGAAACACCGGCCAGGCTGGCCACGTCGCTGAGGGTGATGCCGCCGGTTCCGGGGCGCGGGGCGCGCTTGGCTTTTCGCAGCGTCTCTGTGGGTGACTTCATGCCCGAATGTTAACGCTAACTTGAGTGCCTTCGGCACTCAATCCTGGTCCAGGCCGAAGTGCCGCCTGAACGCATCGCAAAACTCCGCCGTCCCGCTGAACGACAGGGTCAGCGTGTGCCGCGGCTTGCCGGGCGTGCCGGCTTCCACCTTCAGGCGATGCGCTGCCTCGTCATAGCGCAAGGCCTCGGGTGCCGTCATCTCCTGCATGCCATGGAAGTCGTAGTCCCAATCGAAACCATCCTCGAGCGGGCCGCGCCGCCCGGGGAATTCCGCATGCGCCCACGCCAGCACCTGGACGACCTCGGCGTGCGCGGCCTGCACCTGCTCGGGCCAGGTTGACGCTACAGCCTCCAGCGTGCCCGTGCCGTCACCGTCTTCCGCGTAATCGAAGTGGAGGTAGTCCAGGCTCAAGGGCGGGCGCTTAATGCTCAATAGGTGCCCGGATAGGCCCCGCCGTCGGCCAGCACGTTCTGCCCTGTCATGTAGGCGGCATGCATGCTGCACAGGAAAGCGCAGATGGCGCCGAACTCTTCGGGCGTGCCGAAGCGCTGGGCCGGGATGTTCTTGCGGCGCGCGTCCATGATGGCCTCAAGAGGTTGACCGGTTTTTTGCGCCGCGCCGCTCATGGTGCCGCGCAGGCGGTCGGTGTCGAAGGCGCCCGGCAACAGGTTGTTGATGGTGACGCCCTGCGCCGCGAGTTTGGTGCGTGCCACGCCGGCCACGAAGCCGGTCAGCCCGCTGCGCGCGCCGTTGGACAGGCCCAGGATGTCGATGGGCGACTTGACCGAACTGGAAGTGATGTTGACGATGCGCCCGAAGCCGCGTGCCGCCATGCCGTCGACCGTGGCCTTGATCAGTTCAATGGGGGTCAGCATGTTGGCATCCACCGCCTTGAGCCAGGCATCACGGTCCCAGTCGCGGAAGTCGCCGGGCGGGGGACCGCCGGCATTGGTCACCACGATGTCGAAGTCCTTGCGCAGCGCAAAAACCGAGGCGCGGCCTTCGGGCGTGGTGATGTCGGCGGCAACATACTGAACGCTGGTGCCCGCGGGTTTGGCCTTGTCCGCCTTCAGTTTTTCAGCCGCGGCCTTCAGCGTTTCTTCGCCGCGGGCCACGATCTGCACATGCACGCCTTCGCGCACCAGCGCCTCGGCGCAACCCAGACCCAAACCCTTGCTAGCGCCGCAGACCAGCGCCCATTTGCCTGCAATACCCAAATCCATAATAATTCCTCATTACAACCACGGGGGAGAGCGGCTCATGATACTGAGTAAATACAAAATGCAGGCGGGAATGGTTATCGCTCCCCTGCTCACATCCATGCTGGTTTTCAGTGCGGCGGCACAGGCCCAGCCGCAAGGCGAGGCCGTACTGATCAAGCGCGCAGCCCAACTGCGCGAAGGTCCGGGCGAATCGGCCCGCAGCCTGGCCCCGCTGCCGGTTCAAACCTCGGTGACCCGGCTGGGCGAGCGCAACGGCGCGTGGATCAAGGTCCGCACTGCCGACGGCACCAGCGGCTGGGTGCACATGTTTGACATCACGGCCCCCAGCTCGCAGGCCGGTGCCGGCACCGGTGCACTGCGCAGCCTCTCGAGCTTTTTCAACAAGGGCAGCGCACAGGCGCCGGGCGGCGCAGTTGCCACATCCACCGTCGGCATTCGCGGCCTGGGTGCGGAAGACCTGGCCAATGCCGTTCCCAACCTGGCGGCCGTGGCGCAAGCCGACGCCAACCGTGCGAACGCTGCGCAAGCCAGGCAGTTCGCGGGCGGTGCCTCGCTGAACGTCCGGCAGGTCGATCCCCTGCCCACACCCACACCGCCGGCTGCCACACCCAGCACCAGAACCGAACAATACGGCGGCTAAAAACAAGACAAGAGGCAGCGCAATGAATCTTCACACCCTCCAAACACTGGCAACGCCCGCACGCCATGCGGTTTTTGCATTGGCCCTGCTGGCCGGCCTGCTCCCTCTGGGCGCTCATGCCCAGGATGCGGGCAAGGCGCTGGGCGGCCTGTTCCAGTCACTGATACGCCCGAACCARCCGGCGCAGCCCGCCCCCGCGCAACCCAACTCAGCGGCCGGTCTGGCCGGCGCGTTGCTGGGCGCCAGCCTTACACCGGGCGGACAGCAGGCGGCCCAAGGTGGTGACCTGTTCCAGCTGTTGTCACAGTCGCTGGATCAGATTGACGAACCACGTGAAATCCAGATCGGCCAGCAACTGGCCGCCGTGCTACTGGGCAGCAAACCGCTCTACCCTGACGTGGCCGCGCAGCGCTATATCAACCAGCTGGGCCGCTGGATCAGCCTGCAGTCATCGCGGCCCGACCTGCCCTGGACCTTCGCCATCCTCGACGACCCCGGCTTCAACGCATTTGCCACGCCAGGCGGTTATGTCTTCGTCACCAAGGGCCTGATGGACCGCGTGGCGGACGAAAGCGAACTGGCCGGCATCCTGGCCCATGAAATCACCCATGTCACAGCCAAGCACCACCTGATCGCCATGAACAAGGCGGCACGCGCCGGCCTTCTGACGCAGGTGATCAGCTCTCAGCTGAAGAACGACCTGGGCGGCCTGGTGTCGTCGCAGTTGCTGGCGCTGGGCAAGAACATGTACACCAAGGGGCTGGACCAGCAGGACGAGTTTGACGCCGACCGTACCGGCGTGGCTCTCGCCGCGCGCGCAGGGTTCGATCCCTACGGTCTGGTGGCGGTGCTGCAGCAACTGCGCAGCGCAGCGCCTGACGATGCGCTATTCGCCCTGTCGCTCAGCACCCATCCACCGGCACAGGTTCGCCTGAACCAGCTTGAGCAGGCCATGGGTAACCGGCTCGATGCTTACGCGGGCCAGCCGTCCGTCACGGTAGCGCAGCGAATGAGCGCTTCGAACCGCCGGCCTACCGCGCAGGCACCCGCACCCACGCGCACTACCGGCAAGAAAACGAACTAGGACGTAACGGGCCTACGACGGCGGCACTTCTTCACCAACCGGGGCCGCGGGACTGGCTTTGCCAGACCGCAGGCGCAGCGGCCCCTGGGTAATGAAAAGGGGCAGGGAGAAGCCGCAGGCTACACGAAGTGAGCGACCGTGGGGGCTATCTGGTTCTGGTAAAGACGAATATTCCGGCGATGACTAAAACCGTCCCCGCCGCCACCCAGGCCGTGAACGGCTCACCCAGAATCAGCACACCCATCAGGATGGTGGACATCGGGCCCACCATGCCGGTTTGCGCGGCCATGCTGGCGCCGATGCGCTCGATCGCCATCATCACCATCAGCACGGGTGCAGCCGTGCACAGCGTGGCATTGAGCAGTGACAGCCAGATTACCTCCGGCGCCACGGCTGCCGCGCTCATGGGACGCAGCAACACAAACTGCAGCAGGCAACACAGGCAGGCCACGGTGGTAGCCAGCCCCACCAGGCGCAATGAGCCGAGCCGCCGGACCATCTCACCGCTGTAAACCAGATAAAGCGCGTAGCTCACCGCGCTCAGGAACACCAGCAGCGCACCCCAGGCAGCGTCCGCACCCTGCAGCGTGATCTCGTGACCGAACACCAGCACCACACCGCAATAGCTGATGGCCATGCCGACAATTTGCAGCGCGCCAACTCGGCGCTTGTACAACACCAGACCCAGCAGCAACACCAGCGTGGGATTGAGATAGAGGATCAGCCGCTCCAGCGAGGCACTGATAAATGCCAGGCCAGCGAAGTCCAGGAAGCTGGCGAGGTAGTAGCCGGTAAAACCGAGCCAGAGCACGCCCAGCCAGTCGTTGCGCGTCAGCGGCGCCTTGCCCCGGCTGGCCCACCACGCCATCACCGCAAAGATGGGCAGCGCAAACAGCATGCGGTACATGATCAGCGTGACGGCGTCGACGCCGTAGCGATAGGCCAGCTTGACGATGATGGCTTTACCGCTGAAGGCAATCGCTCCGAAAGTGGCGAGCAGCAAGCCGGGCGCTATGCTTTTGGTAGCTGCTTGCGCATGACCTGCTTGGTCTGCAGGCATTTTTATATCGGATGTGTCGGGCGTATCGGTCAAGGTGGTTGCTTAGAAACCCACGGCCTGGCCGTCACGGCGTGGATCGCTTGCCGCGACATAACCCTCGACCTTGGGATTGCCGGCACGCCAGATGAACTGACCAGCGCCGAAGTCCTGGTAGGAGTCGTTGATGACTTCCATACGGTGGCCACGGTCGGCAAGGCCCTGCACGGTACTCGGGTCCATCGTGGCCTCCACATTGATCTCCAGGCCGGCGTTGTAGCGCCAGCGCGGCGCATCGCAAGCCACCTGTGGGCTCTGGCCGTAGTCCAGCATGCGCACCAGTGTCTGCATGTGGCCCTGCGGCTGCATGTTCGCGCCCATCACGCCATAGCTCATCACGGGTTTGCCGTCCTTGCTGAGGAAGGCCGGAATGATGGTGTGGAAAGGCCGCTTGCCAGGCGCGACCTGGTTGGCGCCCGTCTGCAGGCTGAAGGCGTGTCCGCGGTTCTGCAGGCTGATGCCGAACTCCGGCTCGACGCAGCCCGAACCAAAACCCATGTAGTTGCTCTGGATGAAGCTCACCATCATGCCGTTCTCGTCGGCCGCCGTCAGGTAGATCGTTCCACCCTTGACGGGGTTGCCCGCGCCAAAGTCCTGTGCCTTTTTCATGTCGATGAGTTTGGCACGGGATGCAAGGTACGCGTCATCGAGCATTTGCTCGGCCGTCACCTCCATTGACGAGGGCTCGGCCACGTACCGGTAAATATCGGCAAATGCCAGCTTCATGGCTTCGATCTGCAGGTGCTGCGAATCCACGCCGTCAACCGGCAGCCCGGCCACATCGAACTTATCAAGGATGCCCAGCGCAATCAGCGCCGCAATGCCCTGCCCGTTCGGCGGAATTTCGTGCAGGGTATAGCCCCGGTACTCCTTGCCGATGGGTTTGACCCATTCCGGCTTGTAGCTTTCAAAATCTTTGGCGGTGATGCTGCCGCCGTTTTGTGCGGAGAATTTTTCGATGGCCTGGGC
>NZ_JBFUAZ010000258.1:0-5534 GCF_056406035.1 Polaromonas sp. P1_E1_2
GCGTCGCTGCCGGATACAGCCTGATTTACCGGCTGGGCAAAGACTACGAAAAACCAGCTTTTGACATCCGGACGGTGGACGTCAACGGCACCGAGGTCAGCATCCACGAACGCGTRGAAATCGACAAGCCCTTTTGCGAGCTGCGCCGCTTCAAGCGCTTCACCGACGATCCCGCCACACTGACAGGCCTGAAGGGCGAGCCCGCCGTGCTGATCGTGGCGCCGCTGTCAGGCCACTATGCCACCTTGCTCCGGGACACCGTCAAGACCATGCTCAAAGACCACAAGGTCTACATCACCGACTGGAAAAATGCGCGCACCGTGCCGCTTTCCGAAGGTTCATTCAACCTGGACGACTACGTCAACTACGTCCAGGAGTTCATTCGCCACCTCCAGGGTATTTACGGCAATTGCCACGTCATCAGCGTCTGCCAGCCCACTGTGCCGGTGCTCGCTGCCGTGTCGCTGATGGCCTCCCGAGGCGAAACGACGCCCTTGAGCATGACCATGATGGGCGGCCCGATCGATGCCCGAAAATCGCCCACGGCAGTGAACAACCTGGCCATGAACAAGAGCTACGAGTGGTTTGAAAACAATGTGATTTACCGCGTGCCCAGCAACTTCCCGGGCGCAGGCCGTCGTGTGTACCCCGGCTTTTTGCAGCACACCGGCTTCGTCGCGATGAACCCGGACCGCCACGCCAGCAGCCACTACGACTACTTCAAGGATTTGCTCAAGGGCGACGACGCCAGCGCCGAGGCGCACCGCAAGTTCTACGACGAATACAACGCCGTGCTCGACATGGATGCCGACTACTACCTCGACACCATCAAGACGGTGTTCCAGGAGTTCAAGCTGGTCAACGGCACCTGGGACGTCAAGGGTGTGGACGGCCAAATGGAGCGTGTGCGGCCCGAAGACATCAAAACCACCGCCCATTTCACGGTAGAAGGCGAACTGGACGACATCTCSGGYTCYGGCCAGACCGAGGCRGCACACGGTCTTTGCCACAACATCCCCAAGGCGCTGCAAAAGCACCTGGAAGTCAAGGGTGCGGGCCACTACGGGATTTTCAGCGGCCGCCGCTGGCGCGAGATCGTCTACCCGCAAGTCAAGGCCTTTATTCTTGAGAACAATCGGGCCCCAGCCCAATCCAAGCGCGCGCCAGCAGCTACCAAAACGATAGCAAAGCCAGTGCGCACCGCAGCAGCAAAGCCTGCCGCCAAAGCCGCCCCGAAGGCCGCAGCAAAGCCGGCGGCAAAAAAAGCAGCACGCAGCAAGAAGGCTTGAGGGCGGCGGCAAGGCCGGGTCGAGCGCAGACAGAGCGGGGGCCATGACTGGTAGGACAATAGGCGGGTGATCTCCCCCCCCGACTCCAGCCTTTTCGAGCGCATCAACGCCGCCCTGCCCCAAACCCAGTGCACCCGCTGCGGCTATCCTGACTGCGCGGCGTATGCCACGGCCATTGCAACAGGCCAGGCCCCCATCAATCAATGTCCGCCAGGCGGCGCTGAAGGCGTGCAGCGGCTGTCGGCCATCACCGGTCAGCCCGTTCAGCCGCTCAATCCCTCCAACGGCACAGAAGGCCCGCGTGCTGTCGCCTTCATCGATGAAGACTGGTGCATAGGCTGCACCTTGTGCATCAAGGCCTGCCCGACCGACGCCATCATGGGCAGCAACAAGATGATGCACACCGTCATCGAGCCCTGGTGCACGGGCTGCGAGCTGTGCATCCCGGTCTGCCCTGTTGACTGCATCAGCCTGGAAAACGTCACGGGCGAGCGCACAGGCTGGACGGCATGGTCCCCGCAAGAGGCCGACACCGCCAGGGCCCGTTATGAATTCCATCAGGCCCGGTACAGGAACAGCACAAGCCCGAAGGAGATGGGCGCAGGCAAAGTGACAGACCCGCCACAGGCCCCGCTACCCGCCTCGGCTGCACGCCCCGGAGACGACCCCGCCGTGACAGACCGCAAGCGCATGGTGATTGAAGCCGCCCTGGCCCGCGCCCGCACACAGCGAGAGAGCGGCAAGAAGGACTGAGCAGCTCAACCCAAGGCGGCAAACGCCTTGATCACTTCGGGCGGCGCCTGGACCATTTCAATCAGCACGCCTTCACCCGAAACAGGAAACTCGTCGTTAGCCTTGGGGTGCAGGAAACAGATGTCAAAACCCGCGGCGCCCTTGCGAATGCCGCCGGGCGCAAAGCGCACGCCCTTGGCTGTCAGCCATTCCACAGCCCTGGGCAGGTCGTCTATCCACAGGCCCACATGGTTGAGCGGCGTGGTGTGCACCGCAGGCTTCCTGTCCACATCCAGCGGCTGCATCAGGTCGACCTCAACCTTGAACGGGCCGCTGCCGATTGCGCAGATGTCTTCATCGACGTTTTCACGTTCGCTGACGAAGTTGCCAGTGACCTCCAGGCCCAGCATGTCGACCCACAGCGTGCGCAGCCGGTCTTTGCTGGTGGCGCCAATGGCGATCTGCTGGATGCCCAGCACCTTGAAAGGGCGTCCGGTGCTCATGCCTGAAATTCCACAATCGGTTGGTCCACGCTCAGCGATTCACCCTTGGCTGCCAACACCTTTCCCACCACGCCGTCAGCGACAGCGAACAGCACGTTCTCCATCTTCATCGCTTCAATCACGGCCACGCGCTCCCCAGCCTGCACTTTCTGGCCCACCTGCACGGCAACGTCCACCAGCAAGCCCGGCATGGGCGACAGCACATAGCGGCTCATGTCCGGGGGCGCCTTGTAGGGCATGAGCGCATGCAGTTGCGCCGCACGCGGCGACAGTACCAGGGCATCAAGCCGTGTGCCGTTGTGTGCGATGCGGATGGCCAGCGGGTTGCGCCCGACACCGCGTTCGACCTGTGCAGCGAACGGCTGGCCGTTCACGGTGCCGCGTATGCGCGCACCGCCCAAATGCCAGTTGCTACAAATTTCATAGCTGCTTGCGCCCGTATCTACTGTTCCGGAGCCTGATTGCGCTTGATAATTTCGCACAGTGACAGGGTGTTGCGTGTTCTGTCCCGCAGCGTCCAGGCCGACTACCACGAACTCCTCCCCTACCGTCACGCCATGGCCCGGCAACTGCCCGCTGATGCCGGCGGCACGGCCCAGCATGCGGCGATTAACGTAAGCGGCCAGCGCCAGCAGGAACGAAGGATCATCGTGCGGCACATCTTCGGCGTGAAAGCCTTTGCTGTAGTTTTCAGCAATGAAGCCGGTATTGAAGTCGCCCGCCACAAATTTCGGATGCGCCAGCAAAGCCGCCTGAAAAGGAATGTTGCTCGATATGCCGCGAATCACAAAACCATTGAGCGCCTCACGCATCTTGGCGATGGCGTCTTGACGGTCCTTGCCGTGCACGATGAGCTTGGCGATCATCGAGTCATAAAACATCGGGATTTCGCCGCCGTCCTGCACGCCGGTATCCACGCGCACGCCGTACAACTGCGAGGTGTCTGCCGCGAACATGGTTTCCTTGGGCGGCTGAAAGCGCACCAGCCGGCCCGTGGACGGAAGGAAGCTGCGGAATGGATCTTCAGCGTTGATACGGCATTCAATCGCCCAGCCATTGCGCTGCACGTCTTTCTGCGCGATCGGCAGCTTCTCGCCGGCCGCCACGCGAATCATCAACTCCACCAGGTCCAGCCCGGTAATGCATTCCGTCACCGGGTGCTCCACCTGCAGCCGGGTGTTCATCTCAAGAAAGTAAAAACTCTGGTCCTTGCCGACCACAAACTCCACCGTGCCCGCGCTCTGGTACTTCACCGCCTTGGCCAGCGCCACCGCCTGCTCACCCATGGCCTTGCGGGTCGCGTCGCTGATGAAAGGCGACGGCGCCTCTTCAATCACCTTCTGGTGGCGCCGCTGGATGGAACACTCGCGCTCATTGAGGTAAACCACATTGCCATGGCTATCGCCCAGCAGCTGGATTTCGATGTGGCGGGGTTCTTCGACAAACTTCTCGATAAAAACGCGGTCGTCGCCAAAGCTGTTGCGCGCTTCATTGCGGCAAGAGGTAAAGCCTTCAAAGGCCTCCTTGTCGTTGAACGCCACGCGCAAGCCCTTGCCACCACCGCCGGCAGAGGCCTTGATCATCACCGGGTAGCCAATGCCCTTGGCAATCTCCACGGCCTTCTCGGCAGTCTCAATCGCGTCGTTGACACCGGGAATGCAGTTGACGCCTGCGGCGCCGGCCAGCTTCTTCGATTCAATCTTGTCGCCCATGGCGGCAATCGAATAGTGCTTGGGGCCGATGAAGATGATGCCCTCTTCCTCGACACGTTTGGCAAAGCCTGCGTTTTCGCTCAGAAAGCCATAGCCAGGGTGCACTGCCTGCGCACCCGTTTGCTTGCAAGCCGCAATGATTTTGTCGGCCTGCAGATAGCTGTCACGGCTGGGCGCCGGGCCTATGTTGACGGCCTCGTCCGCCAACTCAACGTGGCGGGCGTCTTTGTCGGCGTCGGAATACACCGCAACAGTCTTGATGCCCATTTTTCGGGCGGTGAGAATGACGCGGCAAGCGATCTCGCCCCGATTCGCAATCAGTATTTTGGTAAACATCGTTTTACTTCCTGTCCTGTTTGGCAAGCAGCGCCTTGCGCTCGGCCGTAAAGTCCCACCACGGCTGTTTCGGTCCGCCGTTCATGAATTTTTTCGCTGCCATGAAGGTGTCAAGAACGCATGGGTCGTGACGCCGGCCCATGGGATCACGCAACGCCTCGTACATCTTCAACGCGTTCATGCGCTTCACATCCGACGGGGCTTGAATGCCGACGGACTGCAGATCCGCCGCCAGCGACTTCCCGATATTCGGTATGTCGGTCAATACCCTCACCTCTGCAGCATGCATTGCCTTGGCCATCACGCGGTCCCTACAGTGGAATGTTCCCGTGCTTGCGCCACGGGTTCTCAATCTTCTTGTCGCGCAGCATCACCAGCGACCGGCAGATGCGCTTGCGCGTCTCATGCGGCAGGATCACGTCGTCGATAAAGCCGCGCGCGCCAGCGACAAAAGGATTGGCAAAGCGGGCCTTGTATTCGGCCTCTTTGGCAGCCAGCTTGGCCGGGTCACCCTTGTCTTCGCGGAAGATGATTTCCACCGCGCCCTTGGCGCCCATCACGGCGATTTCGGCGTTGGGCCAGGCGAAGTTGACGTCGCCGCGCAGATGTTTGGAGCTCATCACATCATAAGCGCCACCATAAGCCTTGCGGGTGATCACGGTGATCTTGGGCACGGTGCATTCGGCATACGCATAGAGCAGCTTGGCGCCGTGCTTGATGATGCCGCCGTATTCCTGGCTGGTGCCGGGCATGAAACCGGGAACGTCGACAAAGGTAATCACCGGAATGTTGAAGGCATCGCAAAAGCGCACAAAGCGTGCAGCCTTGATGGAGCTTTTGATGTCCAGGCAACCCGCCAGCACCAAAGGCTGGTTGGCGAYGATGCCGACCGACTGGCCTTCCATGCGGGCAAAGCCGATGATGATGTTTTTGGCGTACTCGGGCTGGATCTCGAAGAAGTC
>NZ_JBFUAZ010000259.1:0-5505 GCF_056406035.1 Polaromonas sp. P1_E1_2
GGCGGCAACTACAGGTTCACGGAGCCCGACAAATACCTGATGGTGGGCGGCAAGCGCTATGGCGTGCCGTTCGAGCTCAGCAACTACGTGCTGCTGTACAACCCGGCCTTGCTCAAGGGCGGCAAGCCGCCGGCGAACTTCGACGAATTTCTGGCCAGCGCCAAGGCGGCCACCGGCAACGGTGTCTATGGCTACGCGTACCGCGCCACCATGGCTGAGGGCAACGGCTTCTGGCAGGACCTGTGCAACTTCGTCYACGGCTTCGGTGGCCGCTGGAGCGACGCGAAAGGCAATCTGACCCTGAACGATCCCAAGGTGGTTGAGGGCGTCGCCGCCTACAAGAAGATCTACGACGCCGGCGTGATTCCCAAGGGGGCGGACGCCGCAACCTACCGTCGTATGTTCTGGGAGCGCAAGGTGGCGATGGAGGTCGACAACGGCGGTGTGGCCGGCATCTTCAGCCAGCAGGCACCCGAATTGGCGTTCGCCGCCGCGCCGTCGCCATTCCCGACGCGGGCCCAGGGCATGGTGTTGACGGCGCTGACCATCAATGCCAACACCAAGCACAAAGCAGCGGCCGAAGCCTTTATCAAGTGGACCTTGCAGCCCGAGAATCAGAAGGACTTGCAGGAATTGCTGGGTGCGAGCAATGTGGCCACGGTGATTGAGCGCAGCCCGGAGATGATGGCCAAGCGGCCCTGGCTAAAGGTCTATGACGACCAGGCCGTGAACAGCGTGCCGCAGCTGGTGCAGGGCCTGGAGGTCAAGACGCCGGAGATCCAGCAGATCGTGCTGGAGCAGGTGCTCAAGGTGCTGCAAGGTGGCATGGACCCCAAGAAGGCGATGGACGACGCCCAGCGTACGGCCTTGTCGCGCGTACTGCGCAAGTAAGCCAGCCCACCGCAGACCTTTCCCATGCATGCTGCAACATCTCCGGCCGGCGCCGCGCCGCCACCGAGGACAAAGCGCGACTGGACGCCCTACTGGTTCGCCGCACCGGTAGCCTTGTATCTGCTGCTGTTCCAGGGTTATCCCCTGGTGCAGGAGTTCTATCTGAGCTTCACGTCTACCGCGCTGCTGTCTCCTGGCCGGCATRCCTATGTCGGGCTGCGGAACTACATCGATCTGGTAACGCAGGAGGAGTTCCGCCAGGTTTTTCTGATCACCGCCATCTACACCGTGGTGTGCGTGGTGGTGGCGATTGGCCTGGGCCTGGGGGCCGCTCTGCTGCTTAACGCGCCGTTCCGCGGGCGGGGGCTGGCGCGGGCGCTGGTGACGATTCCGTGGGCCGCACCGCCAGTGGCCGTGGCGCTGATCTTCATCTGGATCTACAACGGTCAGTACGGCATCTTCAACCATCTGCTGGGCGCGCTCGGCGGGCCGGTCAGCCTGGAGAGCTGGCTCGACAGTCCGGCGTTGGCCTTGCCCGCGGTGTTGCTGACGACCATCTGGCAGATCTTCCCGTTCGCCTCGGTCGTCATCCTGGCCGCCTTGCAGGGGGTGTCCTCGGAACTGCGCGAGGCCGCGGTGATTGACGGCGCGGACCGGCTGAGCGTGTTTCGCGCCGTAGTCTGGCCGACCATCCAGCCTTCGGTGGCGCTGCTCGCGCTGTTCCTGACCATCTGGTCCCTGCGCCGCTTCGACCTGATCTGGCTCATGACCCAGGGCGGCCCGATCGGTTCGACCAACACCATGGTGATCGAGCTGTACCGCCGGGCCTTTGTGTACCGCGATCTGGGTCAGGGCGCCGCCGTCGGCATGGTGGGCCTGTCGATTGCGCTGCTCATCACCATCGTCTATTTCCGTTACACACAGCGCGTCGAGCGCGCCAAGGGGCAGCGATGAGCCGCACGCTGTCCTGGAGCCACGCGCTGCGCATGATCTTGGTGCTGGCGCTGCTGGGCGTGGCCGCGTTCCCGATTTACTGGATGCTGGTGACCTCGCTGACCTCGTCGCCGGACCTGTTTGCACCCAAGCCGCACCTGCTGCCCGACTGGTCGCAAGCGGCGATCTACGGCCACGCCTTCAGCGCCACCGCCGTCGCCACCTGGCTGAAGAACAGCGCCATCGTCGCCTTCGGCACGGCCGCGCTCAGCATCGTACTGGCCATTTTTCCGGCCTATGTGCTGTCGCGCTACCGCATGCGGGCGGTCGCCATCCTGGGGGTGGCGCTGTTCGTTACGCAGATGCTGCCCGAAGCCATGCTGGTCGTGCCTTTGTACGCGATCTTTGGCCAGTTGGGTTTGCTGAACAGCCTGACCGGCCTGATCCTGGCCAACACGGCATTCACGGTGCCGGTGATCACGCTGATCCTCAAGGGGGCGGTCGACGGCGTGCCCATCGATATCGAGGAAGCCGCCGGCATCGACGGCTGCTCGCGCCTGGGCATTGTGCTGACCATGGTGCTGCCGCTGGTGGCGCCCAGCCTGGCCGCCGCTGCCGTGATCGCCTTCTTCCATGGCTGGAACGAATACGTGTTCGCCCAGACCCTGATCAGTGACCAGGGGCTACAGACCGCCTCGGTCGGCCTGGCCGGCTTCGTGGGCGAGCTGAACACGCCCATGCATACCGTGATGGCCATCGGGCTGATGTACACCCTGCCCGCCGTCATCTTCTATCTTTTCGTGCAGCGCTACGTCGTCTCCGGCATGACCGCCGGCAGCGTCAAGGGCTAAGGACATTCACCATGGCATCCATCTCCCTCAAGGGCGTCACCAAGATCTTCGGCGGAAAAAAGGCCGCGAATCAGATCACATTCGACGTCGCCGACCGCGAATTCGTCGTGTTGCTCGGCCCTTCGGGCTGCGGCAAGTCCACCCTGCTGCGCATGCTGGCCGGCCTCGAGCAGGTCACGAGCGGCGAAGTCCACGTCGGTGCGCGCCGTGTCGATACCTTGCCGCCCAGCGCCCGCGACATGGCCTTTGTGTTCCAGTCGTATGCGCTGTACCCGCACATGACAGTGCGGCGCAACATCACCTTCCCGCTGATCATGCGCGAGCACCGCTGGTGGTTTCATCTGCCCCTCATTGGAGGCATCGCCAAGCGGCGCATCGAGCAGACGCCGGCGGTGCGCGACCTGGTCGACCGCACGGCCAAGACACTGGCGCTCACTGAAATGCTCGACCGCTACCCACGCACGCTGTCGGGCGGCCAGCGCCAGCGCGTGGCGCTGGGCCGGGCCATGGTGCGCCAGCCCGATGTGTTCCTGATGGACGAGCCGCTGTCCAATCTCGACGCCAAGCTGCGCACCTCAATGCGCGCCGAAATCATCAAGCTGCACCGTGAAGTCGGGGGCACCTTCGTCTACGTGACACACGACCAGATCGAGGCGATGACCATGGGCACCCGCATCGCGCTGATGCGCGACGGCGAGGTGCAGCAGTTCGGCACGCCGCGCGAGATCTACACCGATCCGGCGAACACCTTTGTGGCCCGCTTCATCGGCACACCGCCCATGAACCTGATCGAGGCGCGCATCGAGCCGCGCGGTCTGATCATCGGCAAGACGGTGCTGCCCCTGCCCGAGCATCTGGCGGCGCTGGGGCAACACGCACCACGCGATGTGCTGCTCGGCATCCGTCCGCAGGCGCTGGGCCTGGGCAACGGCGTGCTGGCGGGCCAGGTGGCCCTGGTCGAGCACGTGGGAGCCGAGTCCATCGTCAGCATCAAGCTCGACCATGCCAACACCGCCCACAGCGAGGACGGCCAGAGCGGCGACGACGTGATGGTCGTGGTCCAAGGCTACAGCGATCTGCGCACCGGCCAGCCCGTGCAGTTGTCGCTAGACCTCGGCGAGGCCGTGCTGTTCGAGCGCGACGGCCAGCGCATCCGCGTGCCGGCGCTGCAATGACGATGACGATTCCTTTACCCAGGACACCACGACAGCTCATGAAAACTATCAAGATCGTATTCCACGGCGAGAACGCCGCTAATTTTCGCCAGGGTTTCGAGGCCCTGGTCGACCCACGGCACCAGATCATCGATCTGAGCGACACGCTGGCCGGCCCCGGCGAGCGCGAACACTACGAGAGCGCTGACGTCATCGTCGGCATCAAGCTGAACCGTGAGATGCCGGTACCGAGGCAAGCAGGCCTGTTCCACGCGCCTTCTGCAGGCACGGATGCCATCGACACGGCGCTGCTGCCGCACGGCACCGTGCTGTGCAACTGCTTCGGCCACGAGCACGCCATCGCCGAATACGTGATGGCCGCCTTGCTGCAGCGCCATGTGCCGCTGGCGCAGGCCGATGCCGATCTGCGCCAGCGGCGCTGGACCTACTGGGCCGGCCGACCGACGGCACTGCGCAGCGAATTGGGCGCCCAGACGCTGGGCCTGCTCGGCTTCGGCCATATCTCCCAGGCCATCCTGGCACGGGCCAAGGCCTTTGGCATGCGGGTCACGGTGGCCAACCGCAGCCCCATCCACGATGAGCGCGTAGACCAGGCCTTTACCCTGGACCAGCTACCCGCTTTTATGGCATCGGCCGACGCCATCGTGGTCTCGCTGCCCTTGACGGCACAGACCACCGGTATCGTCGGGGCCGAGGCCTTCGCCGCCATGCGGCCCGACGCCCTGATCCTGAACGTCGGGCGCGGCCCGGTGATCGACGAGCAGGCGCTATACGACGCCCTGGCCCAGCGCCGCATCGGCGGCGCCATCATCGACACCTGGTACAGCTATCCGACGCCCGACCAAGCCGAGTGCACGCCGTCGCGCCTGGATTTCGCGTCGCTGCCGAATCTGCTCATGACCCCGCACATGTCGGGCTGGACCTCGGGCACCGTGCGCCGGCGCCAGGAGACCATGGCCGACAACATTCAGCGTTGGCTGGACGGCCGGCCACTGAACAACGTGCTCTGGCCTAAGTCATGAACGCGCATTCCTCTCCAACCCTGCCCACGGCCGCGCAAGAAGTCGTAGCCGCTCTGGTCGCGGCGCGCCGTTTCGGCCAAACGGCCCCGACCGAGCCCTTGCGGGCCGCGCTGAGCACCGACGACGAGGCCTATGCCGTCCAGGACGCCGTGGCCCAGGCGCTCGGCTGGTTTGCCGATGGCGGGCCGCGCTACTGGAAGTCGGGCGGGGCGTCCCGCGACTCCGTGCTCAGCCATGCGGCCCTGCCGTCTGCAGGCGTGCGGGTGGCTGGAGAGTCGCTGGCAGATTTTTCCTTCCATACCCCCGCTGTGGAAGCAGAGATCGTGTTGCGCCTTGCAGAAGATGTGACGCCCGAGCGCGCACAGCGCCTGGGTCACGCCGATGGTCCTGCCCTGGTGAATGCAATGGCCGTCGCCATCGAGATCGCAGATTCGCGCTGGGATGAAGGGCTGCAGGCACCGGCCGCCTTGCGGCTGGCCGACCAGGGCTCGCATGGCGCGCTGATTCTGGGCGAATGGAAGCCCTGGCGGGCGCACGACTGGGCTAGTCAGCGCTGCGAAGTTCGCTTCGGCGGGGCTCCGATCATCGCCAACACGGGCGCCTATTCCTTGGGCGATCCACTGTGGTTGATGC
>NZ_JBFUAZ010000260.1:0-5498 GCF_056406035.1 Polaromonas sp. P1_E1_2
ATCAGGGCCTATGAGGGTCCGGCTCAATCAGGCAAGGTCGTAGCGATCCAGGTTCATCACCTTGTTCCAGGCTGCCACAAAGTCACGCACGAAGACCTGCTGCGAATCGCTGMACGCATAGACCTCCGCAATGGCCCGCAACTGCGAGTTCGAACCGAAGACGAGATCGATCACCGTACCCGTCCATTTGAGTTCGCCCGTCGACCGGTCGCGGCCCTCCAGCACATCTTCTGCGTCAGCAGATTTCTGCCACTTCGTGCGCATGTCGAGCAGGTTCACAAAGAAGTCGTTGCTCAAGGTTCCGGGCCGCTTGGTGAAAACTCCATGCTGGGCCTGCCCGACGTTGGCATTCAGGGCGCGCATGCCGCCAACCAGAACCGTCATCTCGGGAGCGCTCAGCGTCATCAGGTTCGCGCGATCCACCAGCTGCTCGGCTGCCCGCTGCGCCTGCCCCTTGCGGGTGTAGTTGCGAAAGCCGTCTGCGGCAGGTTCCAGCACGGCAAAAGACGCCACATCGGTTTGCGCTTGCGAAGCATCCGTGCGGCCCGGTGAAAAGGGCACCTTCACGTCGTGACCGGCTTTCCGTGCAGCCGCCTCGACGGCCGCGCAGCCACCCAGAACGATCAAATCAGCCAGCGAGATTTTCTTGCGGCCGGACTGCGCGCCGTTGAACTCGCCCTGGATGGCCTCCAGCACTTTCAGGACTTTCGCCAGCTCGGCCGGTTGATTGACCTCCCAATCCTTTTGTGGTGCCAGGCGGATGCGCGCACCGTTCGCGCCGCCGCGCTTGTCGCTGCCGCGGAAGGTGGAAGCAGACGCCCAGGCCGTTGTGACGAGCTGGGAGATGGAGAGCCCGGAGGCGAGGACCTTGGCCTTGAGGCCCTCAGTATCCTGCTCATTGACCAGCGGATGATCGACGGCGGGAATGGGGTCCTGCCAGATCAGTGCCTCCTTCGGCACCAGCGGGCCCAGGTAGCGCGCGGCCGGGCCCATGTCACGGTGCGTCAGCTTGTACCAGGCCCGGGCGAAGGCATCGGCAAACTCCTGCGGGTTCGCCATGAAACGCCGCGAGATTTTCTCGTAAGCCGGGTCCATGCGCATGGCCATATCAGCGGTCGTCATTATCGGGGCATGGCGCAGCGCGGGGTCATGGGCATCCGGCACGGTGGTCGCCGCGGCGGGGTCTTTGGGCTTCCACTGGTGGACACCGGCAGGGCTCTTCGTGAGCTCCCACTCGTAGCCGAACAGGTTTTCAAAGTAACCGTTGTCCCACTTGGTGGGGTTCTTGGTCCAGGCACCTTCGATACCGCTGGTGACGGTGTGCACGCCGTGCCCGCCGCCAAACTTGTTGATCCAGCCAAACCCCTGGTCTTCAATGGTGGCGCCCTCAGGCTCGGGACCCACGTATTGGCCCGGATCGGCTGCGCCGTGGGCCTTGCCGAAGGTGTGCCCGCCGGCGGTGAGCGCAACAGTTTCTTCGTCGTTCATCGCCATGCGGGCGAAGGTCTCGCGGATGTCCCGCGCCGAACCCAGCGGGTCCGGTTTGCCGTTCGGGCCCTCGGGGTTCACATAGATCAGCCCCATCTGCACAGCACCGAGCGGGTTTTCGAGTTCGCGGTCGCCGGTGTAGCGCTTGTCGCCCATCCACTCGGCTTCAGGGCCCCAGTAAATCTCTTCCGGCTCCCAGACGTCCGGGCGCCCGCCGGCAAAGCCGAAGGTCTTGAATCCCATGGAGTCCATGGCCACGGTGYCGGCCAGAACCATCAGGTCGGCCCAGGAGATTTTTCGGCCGTACTTCTGCTTGATCGGCCACAGCAGGCGGCGTGCCTTGTCGAGGTTTCCGTTGTCCGGCCAGCTGTTGAGCGGCGCAAATCGCTGTGTGCCGGAGCCGGCGCCGCCGCGCCCGTCGGCGATCCGGTAGGTGCCTGCGCTGTGCCACGCCATGCGAACGAAGAATGGGCCATAGTGGCCGTAGTCCGCAGGCCACCAGTCCTGCGAATCCGTCATGAGCTCATGGAGGTCTTTCACCACGGCATGCAGGTCCAGGGTCTTGAATTCCTCGGCATAGTTGAACGCCTCGCCCATGGGATCGGACAGCGATGAGTTCTGGTGAAGGATCTTGAGGTTCAGCTGGTTGGGCCACCAATCGGCGTTCGTTGCGGCACCAGCCAGAGCATGTTTGCGGGCGCCACCCGAGAATGGGCAGCCGCCTTCGCTTTGCGTGTTGTGATCAGCCATGATGAGTTACCTTTGATGATTAAGTGGTGCCGAATGACGGCATGGAATTGCACTGCGGGACAGCCGGGACGCTTTGGTCAAGGCCGTGTGGGTGGGGCTGCTAATGGGGTCTCCTTTGACGGGCTTGCCAGGTGATGGCCTGTGAAGCACAGTCTAGGTTTCACTGCAAAATAATCAAAGGCAATTAAAGATATTTACCTAATAGTTTTTATCAATTGCATCTGTTTTGGCTTCAATTCCCCAACGCGACCTGACGGGTAATCTTGCAGTTACGCTTGGGTCCGAGTCACTTATCGAGTCACTTATAAAGCCTTTGAAGGAACCCTCATGACCAGCCCCAAAACCGCYGGCACAGCACCCCGGTACCCTGCTCCCGAACTGAAGGACCTGCCGGAAGACATCAAAGCCAAAGTCCTGGAGGTGCAGGAAAAAGCCGGCTTCGTGCCCAACGTATTCCTGGCGCTGGCGCGCCGCCCTGCCGAATGGCGTGCCTTCTTCGCCTATCACGATGCGCTGATGCTCAAGGAAGAAGGCTCCAACCCCAACGGCAGTCTGACCAAGGGCGAGCGCGAGATGATCGTCACCACGACGAGCGCCGCCAACAAATGCCTGTATTGCGTGGTGGCGCACGGCGCCATCCTGCGCATCTATGAAAAGAAACCGCTGGTGGCCGACCAGGTGGCGGTGAACCACCGCAAGGCTGACATCACACTACGCCAGCGCGCCATGCTCGACTTTGCGATGAAGGTATGCCTGCAAGCGGACCAGATTGAAGACAGCGACTTTGAAGCGCTGCACGGCCACGGCTTTGACGATGAAGACGCCTGGGATATCGCGGCCATCACGGCTTTTTTTGGGCTCTCCAACCGCATGGCGAGCTTCAGCAACATGCAGCCCAACCCCGAGTTCTACCTGATGGGCCGTGTGCCCAAGCCGCCCAAGGCCGCCTGAAACCGCTCAGGCGCGAATCACGCCCAGGACCCTGCGCACCCGCTATGCTCATGAATCAGCCTTCTCACAAGACTTAAAAACCATGGCACCAGACGCCACATCCACCGCCTCGACATCTTCTACCCCATCAGCCGGCGCTTACGGCCTGACCGTGCGCAAGCTGGAGATCGACCTGAGCGATGGCTTTGACCGCCACTGGTTTGGCGGCGATGCCTTCCTGAGCCAGTACCACAACGCCTTGTCGATGAGTTTTCCGGTCGGCGAGCAGTCGTTCATCGAGGCCGTGCGCGACTGCGCCAAATTGCTGCCTCGCACGCCAGAGCACGCGCTGCTGCATGAAGCCACTGCACAGTTCATCGGCCAGGAGGCTACCCACCGCCACATCCACGGCCTGTACAACGCACAGTTGGAGAGGCAGGGCCTGGTCAACCGCTGGCAACACTGGGCCACGGCCCGCATTGACTTTGCCAAAAAACGCGGTGTGGCGCCCCACCACTTCCTTGCGGTCACGGCAGCCTACGAACACCTTACGGCGGTGCTGGCCGACTACATGCTTCGCCACGGTGACGCGCTGGACCATGCAGACCCGAAGATGCAGACCCTCWGGCGCTGGCACGCAGCCGAAGAGACCGAGCATCGCGCGGTAGCCTACGACCTGTACCAAGCGCTTGGCGGAAACCACGCATGGCGCGTGCGCTGGTATGTCTACGCGCTGCTGCTGTTTTCCTGGGACTCGGGCCGGCAAACGGTGCTGAACCTCTGGCATGACGGCACGCTGTTCAAACCAGGCACCTGGTGGAGTGCGATGAAATTTTTCTGGGGAAAAAATGGCGTTGTGTGGCGCTGTACCGCCCCGCTGCTGACCTACTTCAGGCGGGACTTCCACCCCGACCAGGAAACTGTTGCTGAACCCGGCCAGCAAACCCGCGCCATTGCCCAGCGCTGGTTGAAAGAGCACGCGGACAGCTTTCGCACAGTTCGCTGAAGCTTTGCTGCGATGCTGCAGCACTCATATGCCGCCAGGATTGCTATCTTATTGATAGCTGTTTGCGCATGACCTGATTAGGCCAGCGGGATTTTTCTTTCAGAATTACGCTTCAACCAGCTTGCGCATCCACTCGGGCAGGGCTTTGGCTTTTTGTGCCGGAAAGTCCACCCAGATGGTGGTGGCGCCGCCCGCGGCGCAGATCACGCCCGGCGTATCCGCGCGCTCCATGGTGGCCCAGCTTTCAAAGGTGGTGCGGCCAGGGTCGCTCACGTACATCTTCATCAGCACGTCGCCGGGGTATTCCAGCTGCTTGTAGAAATTGCAGAAGGCATTGACGATGACCGGGCCTTCCCCCTGAGGGTCGGGCTTGCAGCCAATGCCGTACATCCAGTCGATGCGGATGGTTTCGAGATAACGGAAGTAAGTGCCGTTGTTGAGGTGGCCCATCGCGTCCATGTCACCCCAGCGGATGGGGATATGCATCTCGTGGACCAGCTTTTTCTTTTCGGGAATTTCAATTTTCATGATGCCAATTTCCCCTATCGATGAGCCCTGATGGAAGCCAGGATTCCCAGTGTGAACAACACGCAGGCAGACAGTTGTACCAGTGTGGGCCAGTGGCCATCCCAGGCAAACGAATACAGCAGTGCAAAAATGGTTTCACTCACGATGAGCTGCCCGCACAGGCTGGCGCTGAGCCGCTGGCTGGCCATGTTCCACAAAATTGTCGCCAGCCAGGTGGAACCCAGACCGGCCAGGACACACAGCAGCACGAACACACCACGGTCTTCACGGCCAGCCAGCACGCTTGCGTTCGAACCCGCAAGCAGCCACATCAGCAATGCCCCGAGGCCGGTTGCCACACCCAGCCAGTTGGCCCAGTCGGTGGCGTTGACTTCAGGGTGCCGCTTGAGCCAGGCTGAATTCAGGATCGCAAAAGCCGTCCAGCACACCAGCGAGGCCGACACAAACAGCATGCCGCGCCAGAAATGTGTAGCCGTTCCCTCGCCGGCCTCGTGGGTGGAACCCATCATAAGTGCCAGCCCTGCCAAGGTGAGCGCCAGGCCGGGCAGCAGGGAAGCCCAACGCAGGCCTTGCGGCTTGCCCAGCAACATGACCCAGATCGGAATGGTGCCGATCACCAGCGAAGGCACTTCGGTGCCGGCGTCGCGTATAGCCAGCACCAGCAGCAGGTAGTAGCCGCTGAACCCGAGAATGCTCATGACCAGAGCGGCCCACGCCTGCCGCGCTGTGGGCAGGCGGCGGGTGCGCCATCCCGCCAGCATCACCAGCACGGCGAACACGCCGTACACCGCAAAGC
>NZ_JBFUAZ010000261.1:0-5491 GCF_056406035.1 Polaromonas sp. P1_E1_2
CGGAAAGAGGGACCACGAAGCATGCGGGGCGAACAGCATGTTGGCAATCAGGTTAAGCACCGAGGTGACCAGCATGATGACAAAGCCGTGCCGTATTTGCTGCTTGGGGGCGATTTTTCCTGCCAGGCGGCCGCTCAGCCACGCGCCGGACATGATGCCGGAGATTGTCAGGATGAAAAACCAGAAAAATTCGGTAGGCTGCAGTGCCAGGTGTTCCCCCAAAAAAGCGGGCGCTGACAGCACATACAAAAACATGCCGTTGAATGGCACGCCGCTGGCCAGCGCCAGCAATAAAAAGCGGGGGCTGGAACCCAACTGCCAGTAGCCCCGCATCAGATGCCTGACTTCAAACGGCTGGCGTTCCAGCGGCGGAAGTGTCTCGGGCAAGAACCGGAAGTTGGTAGCCCACAGGATCACACCCACTCCCGTCAGAAACCAGAAGATGCTGTGCCAGCCCAGATGCACAAAAAGCCAGCCGCCGACGATGGGCGCAAGGGCTGGGGCCACTCCGAAATAGATGGTGACCTGGCTCATGACCTGTTGGGCCTGAGCCGGCGGGTACATGTCGCGTATGACGGCGCGCGACACCACAATGCCCGCACCTGTCGACAAGCCCTGCATGGCCCGGAAAAAAACCAGCTGCCCGATGCTTTGCGAAAGCGCGCAACCGGCCGACGCCAGAGTGAATAGCGCGATTCCCCACAACACCACCGGCCGACGGCCAAAACTGTCGGCCAGCGCACCGTGAAACAAGTTCATGAAAGCAAAACCGAACAGGTAGGCCGACAGCGTCTGTTGCATTTCTACCGGTGATGCTCCCAGCGACTGCGCCATGCCGGAAAAGGCGGGAATGTAGGTGTCGATGGAAAACGGACCGAGCATCCCGAGCACAGCCAACAAGGCGGCAAGCGCCCAGCGTGGTGCGTGCCAGAGTTCGTCGGCGTTGGGGTTCATTCTTTTTTCAGCTTGAGTGCGGTGTCATAGAGCTCGTTACGTCCCACGCCGGTGATTTCTGCCGCGACTTTTACAGCAGTCTTGAGCGGCAACTCCGCCAGCAACAACTGCAGCACCCGTGTGCCATCTTCGGGGTTATCCGCAGCGGCGCAAGGATGCAGTACCAGTGCAAATTCACCGCGCGTACGCTGGGCGCCAGCGGCCAGCCAGCCGGAAAAATCCTGCGCCGGCACGGTCGCAATTTCCTCAAATTGCTTGGTCAGCTCACGGCCAACGGTGACCAGGCGGCCTTGCAGCACCGCCAGTGCTTTCGCAAGCGCCTCGATGCGGTGTGGCGCCTCCAGAATCACGATGGCCCGGGCATCGGTTTGCAGCTGCTGGATGGCCTGGTCGCGTTCACCGGCCTTGCTCGGCAGGAAACCGGCGAATACGAACCCGGTGTCACCGCCCGGGCTGCTCAGCCCGGCCACGCTGAGCACCGCAGTGACGCTGCTGGCACCCGGCAGGGGCATGATGGCCAGTCCAGCGGCACGAACGGCGGCGACCAGGCGGGCGCCGGGATCGCTCACGGCCGGCGTGCCGGCGTCGCTGATATAGGCCACGCGCTCACCCCGCTGCAGGCGTTCGATCACCAGACCTGCGGCCTCAGCTTCATTGTGTTCGTGCACCGCCAGCAGGGGTTTGTCGATGCCGTACTGCCGCAGCAGGGGTTGAGAATGCCGCTTGTCTTCGCAGGCTATGGCGTCTACCAGCTGCAGTACTTGCAGGGCGCGCAGGCTGATGTCGGCCAGGTTCCCGATCGGGGTCGCCACCACATAGAGCGCACTTTCCGGATAATGCTGCATGCCTGCTGCGGCGCGTGCCGCATTCAGTGCCAGGTCGAAGGAAGCGTTCAATGTGGTTTTCCAGAAAACAGGTTGCCGGGACGGCGTCAAAAGCGACGGCCCTTCAGGCCCCAGCCTCGCCTGGGCAGGTTACCACCAAGTCGAGGGGTGATGCTGCGGAAGCTGCCGCGCGCGCCTACCTCGCCAAGGCCGGACTGGTGTTGGTCGATACCAATTATCGGACGCCGGGCCGCGGCGGCGGCGAGATCGACCTGGTCATGCGCGCACCTGACGGTACTCTGGTGTTTGTGGAAGTGCGCCAGCGCACGGGCGTCTCGCACGGCGGCGCCGGCGCCAGCATCAGCCCGGCCAAGCAACAGCGAATCATCTTTGCCGCGAGGCACTATCTCATGCGTTTCGCCAGCCCACCGCCTTGTCGATTCGACGTGGTCCTGGTCAACGGGCCGCAGGACGACGGGGCGGCCCCTGACATTGAATGGCTGCCCGGGGCTTTCGACGCGTCCTGAACGCCGGGAATGGCGGAATTTGTAACCATCCATTGCCAGCCTGCGCAAACCCCTCCGGGACCGGCGGAGCAGTCCGACCCGCTATCATTGACCCCATGCTTGAACAACGTATCGAACAGCAGTTCATTGACAGTGCCGACCTGAAATACCAGGCGGCACAGGTCCTGTCCAAACCGATTGCGGCCGCCGTGCAGGCCATCCTGGCCAGCGTCACCAGTGGCGGCAAAGTCCTGGCCTGCGGCAATGGTGGCTCGGCAGCGGATGCCCAGCACTTCGCTGCGGAGTTTGTGGGGCSCTATGAGCGCGAGCGGCCGGAGCTGGGTGCGATTGCGCTGACGACCGACAGCTCCATCCTCACCGCCATTGCCAACGACTACGACTTCACGGTCATCTTCTCGAAGCAAGTGCGTGCCCTGGGCGGCGCCGGCGACGTATTGCTGGCCATCAGCACCAGCGGCAATTCGGCCAATGTGCTGGCCGCCATCGAAGCCGCCCATGAGCGCGAGATGACCGTGGTGGCGCTGACGGGGCGCGGGGGCGGCAAGATGACCCATGCCCTGCGCGAAACCGATGTGCATATCTGCGTGCCGCATGAGCGGACCGCGCGTATCCAGGAAGTGCACCTTCTTGTCCTCCATTGCATTTGCGATGGTGTGGACACCCAGTTACTTGGCGATCAGGAGACCTCTGTATGACATATGCCCCGTTGAAACGACTCACTCTGGCCGTTGGTACGTCGGTCTTGCTTGGCAGTGCCCTGACAGCCTGCTTTCCTTTGGTGGTAGGTGGCATGGCCGGGGGGGCGCTTGTTGCCACCGACCGCCGCACGTCGGGTGCGCAGCTGGAAGACGAGGGCATTGAATTGCGGGCGGCCAGCCGGATTCGCAGCAACGTGGGCGACCGTGTGCATGTCAACTTGACCAGCTACAACCGCCAGGTGTTGCTGACGGGTGAAGTGCCCAGCGCGCAAGACAAGCAGCTGGTCGAGCAGATCGTTTCGCGTGTGGAGAATGTGACCTCGGTGGTCAATGAACTGGCCGTGATGGGCAACGCCACCCTGACACAGCGCTCGTCCGACACCCTCGTCACCGGCCGTGTCAAGGCGATGCTGGTGGATGCCCGTGACCTGTCGTTGAACGCCTTCAAGGTGGTGACCGAGCGTGGTACGACCTACCTGATGGGGCGTGTTACACAGCGCGAGGCGGATCGCGCCACCGAAGTGGTCCGCTCCACTCCGGGTGTGCAAAAAGTCATCCGCATGTTTGAAATCATCAGCGAGGAAGAGCTGGCACGCATGCTGCCGTCAAAACCCGTCGAGCCACCCGCAGGCGCCAAACCCGCCGGGAGTTGACGTTAGTTAGGGGCGGGCAGTGCTGGCCTCGGCAGCATTGCCGCTCTGCTTTCCACCCGATTTTTCCGGTTGGCCCAGTTTCTATTTCAGGCGCTTGATCAGGCTCGATGTGTCCCAGCGCTGGCCGCCCATGGCTTGTACGTCGGCATAAAACTGGTCGACCAGGGCCGTCACAGGCAGGCGCGCACCGTTGCGCTTGGCTTCGTCCAGTACCAGGCCCAGGTCCTTGCGCATCCAGTCCACGGCAAACCCGAAGTCAAACTTGTCGGCCACCATGGTTTTGCCGCGGTTGTCGAGCTGCCAGCTTTGCGCTGCGCCCTTGCCAATCACGTCCAGGACCTGGTTGACATCCAGACCGGCCTTCTGGCCAAACGCCACCGCTTCGCTCAGGCCCTGTACCAGGCCAGCAATGCAAATCTGGTTGACCATCTTGGTAAGTTGCCCCGCGCCGCTTGGGCCCATCAGCGTGAAGGCTTTTGAAAAAGCCATGCCCACTGGTTTCACGGCCTCAAATGCTGCGGCGTCTCCGCCGCACATCACTGTGAGCGCGCCATTTTGCGCACCAGCCTGGCCACCCGAGACGGGTGCATCTATGAAGTGCAGGTCGATCTTGGAGGCCGCGGCGGAGAGTTCACGCGCCACATCGGCCGAGGCCGTGGTGTGGTCCACGAAGATGGCGCCCGGTTTCATGCCGGCCAGCGCTCCATCGTTACCCAGTACCACGCTGCGCAGGTCGGMATCATTGCCCACGCAACAGAAAATGACGTCTGCGCCTGCAGCCGCCTCGCGCGGTGTGGCGGCTGCACGGCCCTTGAACTCGCTCGTCCAGGAGGCAGCCTTGGCGGCGCTGCGGTTGTAGACCGTGACGTCGTGGCCCGCCAGCGCCAGGTGCCCGGCCATCGGGAAGCCCATGACACCGAGGCCCAGGAAGGCGACAGTACGTGAATCGGAAGTTTCGTAGGTTTTGGGGTGAATTGATGACACAGTTAAATCTCTTGAGGCCCGTCGGGCAAGGGGGTTTTGCAGCAATGATTATGGCTTGATTGCGCGCTTTGCCCAGTGAACCTCCCTGTTTTCCCATGAAGGAGCAGCTTCACATTCATGGCGCATCTCAGCGCGTTGGGGGGTGTGCAAAACAGGCTGTCCTGCCCCTTTTAACTGAATTGCATCATGYCGTTTCCAAAAGACCAGTTCTCACGCGACGTCTCAACCAGATTGATGATGACGTCGGCCGGACTAAAGCTGCAATTCGACGAGATTTGTTTTCCGATTTCCGAGAAGAGCGCCTTCTTCATGTCCAGCGATCGGCCGGGGGCGCAGAATATTTGAATAAAAACCACGTGGGCGGAGTGCGTGACCCCAAGGAATTCTTCGGAGCAAATGAGCTGGCGCGGTGCATGACGCGTGAGCGTCTGGAAGCGATCCGGCCCCGGCACATTGAAAGTGTCTACCAGGGCTTGATGCACAAGGCCCGACACGGCCGAAAGCTCTTCGTCCGGCGTGGTGTCAGGAAGGTCAATTCGTACGAGAGGCATGAAGTTTCCTGTGGGTTTAATCGGTTGGTGTGCTGTGCGGAGAGACGGAGGTGAATGGGGGCAGGGTGAGTTCCCGCGCTTGCCTAGCCCGCGGCAGCTCCAATGGCCATTCCCAGGTCGGCGTTGGTATAGGCTTTGCCGGCAATTCCCCAGGCGCCCTCCACCGCATAGGTCACGTTGACGAAGGTGCGCGCTCTCGGGTGTTTTCCCGCCTTGAGCTCGTCAATGATGTCTGTTGCCGCCTTGACGAAGTTGTCTTTCACCGACTGATCGGGGAAGGTGACAGAAGGGACCTTAACC
>NZ_JBFUAZ010000262.1:0-5489 GCF_056406035.1 Polaromonas sp. P1_E1_2
GCATCAAGGTGAACGCACGACTTCATGACTGGATGTTCGAACTGCGCGTGATACGTCATGCCTAGGAGTCTGGGCGGCAGCTCCTGGCCCGAGAAGCTCTTTGCTGGCTGTATATCTGGAATCGTTTTTGGGTCCGTACCCGTTTATTACCTTAGGAGAAAACCATGTCATCGATCTTGTCAAAAACCGTAGACGCCGCAAACAAGTTAGTTAAAGCGCCGAGCCAGGAGGAATTGAGAGAGCTTTGGCCAAGCACCAGCGAAGTTAATTCAGCAGCTGAAATTTATGGCGAGTGGATTGATCGGAAAAGTGTCAAAGGATTCATGGAGGTCGTGATCAAACTCAATGCGGATGGAACTGGCACTTATTTCCATTCAAGGCGGGCTGACATGGGCGAGTGGCCTTTCAATTATTCTGTTGAAGGCTCGGTCTTGACGATGGCGCTAGAGGCGGTAGACAGTGAAGGCATTAGATACAAGCATCTGGATGCCCGTTTGTTTGAGAAAAACCTTTTGCTCAACGACAACGGTGACGTTTCTGTTTTCGTATTAAAAAGCGCCTGATTTAATAATTGTCGGGGTGCCATTTTTCTTTCCCGAAAAATGGATGGACGATACGCGGAGAGCTGGTTGATCATCTACTTGCGCTCTTGCGGCCTGCGATCTCCATTGCCGCTCCTGTGGCGAATGGTGTCCACGCAGCCCGTTTCAGATCACGCTCGAAAATCCTGTATCCCCGCGGTCCAGTGGATCCACCTCAACGTCATAGATCTGGGTGATTCTCCAGCGCGAGTCTTCATAACCCGCCTGGCCGAGGATMTTCACAAGGAAGGAGCTGCGTTGCTTCTCTGCCTGAAGTGTTATTTCGCAGAAGAAGTCGAGCTTCGTGGGGCCATCGGGAAGTGCTCCAAGAAGTTGATAGCCAGCCCGGTTGAACCGGTCCTTGTTCTCTCGCTGAAGTAATTTTTCAACTTCAGGGGCAATGAGAACTGCGGCGGTGATGTGGTCGATGAGCCCATCGACCACCACCTGCGGGTTTATTTTCATGTTGTATGTGAACTCTTCTAGGAATCTCCCTGATTATCGATCTTTAGTATTACATTGAGCTGCTATTGTTGTAACCAGTCTCTAGTTGGTACGGTATTTTGTTTTCAATAATTTCATCAATTCCAATAGAAAATTCGTTGGAAATCAACGTTTTCGTTAAGCGCCAAATCCCGGCAATAGATTGCAGGCTCTCGTGCCCGACCTCTTTACCTTGGTGACAGCTTTGCCGTTTGAGAATGTGTTTCCCCGCAACGCAAAAAGCCGCCCGGAGGCGGCCAACTTTGTTGTCTCGTGTTATCAAGCCGGCGTGGCCAAAGAAGCCGCCAATTGACCGGCCTTTGCCACGATGGCCTCGCGTTCCTCCAGGGGCTTTGGGCTCTTGGTCAAATACACCGTGATCACCACAGGCGCGCATCCCGCAGGCCACAAAACGCCGATGTCGTTGGTGGTGCCATGGGCGCCTGTACCCGTCTTGTCGCCAACCAGGCAGTCCCGCGGCAGCAGGGCGCGCAATCGCCGGTCGGATGTCTTGCTGGCGATCAGCCACTGGCGCATCTGCTGGCGCGAGGTGTCTGACAGCGCATTGCCCAGCACGATTTTTTGCACGGTGCCCAGCATGGCGGCAGGCGTAGTGGTGTCGCGTGGATCACCGGGCGTGGCTTCATTCAGCGCGGTTTCAATGCGATCCAGTCGTGTCATGCGGTCACCGAGCGAGCGCGCGTAGTCCGTCAGGCCCTTGGGCCCGCCGAAGCTGGCCAGCATCAGGTTGGCGGCCGTGTTGTCGCTGACGGTGATAGTGGCTTCGCACAACTCCGCGAGCGACATGCTGCCACCGGCTCTTGGCCCGGTGACCGGTGAATGGGAAACCAGTGCCGCGCCGTCAACAGGCAGCAGGCGGTCCAGCCGTTCCTTTCCGGTGTCTACCCGGTGCAGCACCAGCGCAGCGGCCAGCAGCTTGAAGGTGCTGCACATGGGGAAGCGTTCCGCCGCGCGGTGTCCATGTTGCACGCCGGTACCGGCGTTGAGGATGGCAACACCGAGCCGGCCGCCGCTTTCCCGTTCAAGGGCTTTGAGCCGCCCGATGACCGAACTTGAATCTGCGGCTTGCGGTGCGCCGCTCATACCCCATAAATTCTGGGCATGAGCTGAACCCATGCCCGCCGCCATGAAGCTTCCCAGTGCGCCGGTAAATTGTCGTCTCTGCATCATTTTTACTCTCGGGTTGGTATGAAAACGGTAACGATATTGAAGGGCTGCAATTCCGGCAAACGGCAATAATCGAGGTAACTCATAAGTAAAACTTGGGCTTGAACCATGCACCTTCCCCTGAATGCCTTGCGTGCCTTTGAGGTGTCCGCGCGTCACCTGAGCTTCACGCGGGCCGCCGACGAGTTGAACGTCACCCAAACCGCGATCAGCCAGCACGTCAAAAATCTGGAAGAGCGCATGGGTGTTCCGCTGTTCCGGCGGCTTCCACGCGGCCTTGCCCTGACCGATGAAGGCCAGGCGCTGTTGCCCGCGCTGGCGGAATCGTTCGGCCGCATCGGCGCGTTGCTGGAGCAATTCCGCGATGGCCGCTTTAGGGAGGTACTGAGCGTTGGGGCTGTCGGCACTTTTGCGGTGGGCTGGTTGATTCCCCGTCTAGAGGCGTTCCAGCAGGCCCACCCTTTTGTTGATTTCAGGTTGTTTACCAACAACAACCGCGTGGACCTGGCCGGTGAGGGCCTGGACTACGCCATACGCTTTGGCGACGGCGCATGGCACGGCACCGAAGCTGACCTGCTTTTTCCCTCGCCGCTGTCACCCGTCTGCTCTCCTGTAACGGCTTCCCGTCTGCGAGAACCTGCTGACCTGGCCGGTGAGGTACTGTTGCGCTCCTACCGGTCCGATGAATGGGTGAGCTGGTTTGCCCTGGCCGGTGTGGACTGCCCTGTGGTCAGGGGGGCTGTGTTTGATTCGTCCCTGACCATGGCGGAAGCTGCCGTGCAGGGCGCTGGCGTTGCCTTGCTTCCGGTGAACCTGTTTGCGCGAGAGCTGCGCGAAGGGCGACTGGCAAGGCCGTTTCCACTGGAAATTGAAAACGGCAGTTACTGGCTGACCCGGCTCAAATCCCGGCGCGTGACGGGGGCCATGGGCGTTTTCCGTGACTGGATCACCCGCACATGCTGCGCACGATAATTGCTGTGCTGAGCCTGCACCATCCCGCCTGAACACGCACCACGGAACCCCCCATGCGCCTGCGCCACATCGAAGTCTTCAACGCGGTCATGCTCACCGGCAGTGTCAGCGGGGCGGCCCGCCTGATCAATGTCACCCAGCCCGCCGTCAGCCGCATCCTGCAGCATGCCGAGTTGCAGCTGGGTTTTGCCCTCTTCCAGCGCAGCAAGGGCCGGCTGACGCCGACCTCTGAAGCGTTGACGCTGTACCCGCACATCGAGCGGCTGTTTGCCCAGCTCGATGAAGTGCAGCGCCTGGCGGCCAACTTGAAAACCGGCGAAAGCGCCAGGGAACTCCGCATCCTGACGGTGCTGGCACTCAGCTACGAAATCCTGCCCCACGCGATCAAGCTCTTTCGGGTCAAGCATGCCGATGTGGCGATTACCGTGCGGGCGTTACATTCGCCGCAAATTATCTCGGCACTGGCGCTGCAGGAGGGGGATGTCGGTTTTCTTTTCAGCCCGGCAGCGCATTCGGCGCTGGCACAGGAACACCTGGCCGACGGCCGCATGGTGTGCGTTGCACCCAAGGGCATGYTGCCTGCGCGCCTCGTCAAGCGTGGCAGTGTCACGCTTGAGGACCTCACCAAAGTACCGGTCGTCGGGCTTGATGTGATGGACCCGGTGGGCCGCAGCCTCAACCAGGCCTGCCGCGAGGCAGGGGTGGGTCTCGAATTCCATATCACCGTGCAGACCTACCATTCGGCGCTGGCGCTGGCCCACCACGGGCTGGGCATTGCGGTGATTGACACGTGCACAGCGGCGTCCGCCGACCTGACGCGTGTGGACCTGCTGGAACTGGAACCCTTGATCCCGGTGCCCATCAATGCGCTGTTGCCTGCAGGCAAACCTGGCTCGGTCATCGTGCGGTCTTTTGTGAAATGCTTCCAGCAAGCCCTGACGCAGCGCGCTTCAGCGCCCGCGCTGCGCAAAGCCTGAAGGTCAGTGCTCCAGCATGCGGCTGATGCGTTGCGCAGAGCCGAACGCCAGGGTGAAGCCCAGCGCACCATGGCCGGTGTTGAACAACAGGTTGGCCGGGCCTTTCGCGTGTGTGCCAATGACCGGCAGGCCGGTGGGCGTGGCGGGGCGCATGCCGGCCCAGGGGCTCAGGGTTTCGAAGTTGCTGCAACCTGGAAAAACCGTTTGGGTCGACGCTTTCAGCGAAGCAATCTGTGCCGGGTCGACGGCGATGTCGTAACCCGAAAGCTCGGCCATGCCTGCCACGCGCAGGCGCGAACCGATGCGGGCGAACACCACCTTGCGAGCGCTGTCGGTCACGCTCACCTGCGGTGCTGCGCCATCGCCAGGTGCGACGTCCACCGTAACGCTGTAACCCTTCAACGGGTAGACCGGARGGTGCACACCCAGGGTGCGCGCCATGCGCGCAGACCCGGCACCCATCGCCATCACATAGCGGTCGGCTTCGAGATGGCCTTGCGGCGTCGCGACAGCTGCAACCAGGCCGCCGCGCACCACGAGCTGCTCCACGGGTGTGTCCAGCAGGAAGCGCACACCACCCTCGCGGCGCAGCACGTTGAACAGGCCGTCGCAGGTTTTCTGGCAGTCGGCAGCACACTCGCCCGGTGTGTAGATGGCGCCGGCGATGTGCCCGTGTCGGTTTTTCAGCGCGGGCTCGATCTCCACGCAGCGGTCGGCGCTGACGGCCTCCTGGGTACTGCCCAGTTCACGTTGCAGCAACATCTGCCGGCGCGCTGCAGCGAACGCTGCATCGCTGGCGTACAGCACCAGCTTGCCCGTGGCCGAGAAATCGCAATCCAGTTTTTCTTCGGCCATCATCGCGTCAAAGGACTGGCGGCTGAGCGCCGCCAGCGACAGTAAATGGCTGGTGGTGTTGCGTGAGGTCTTGCTGTTGCAGGCCGCCAGAAACTGCGCACCCCACAACCACTGGCGCACATCCAGGCGAGGCCGCAGCTTCAACGGGGAGGAGGGCGACAGCAGCAGCTTGGGAAGCTGCCGCCAGATGGCGGGATCTGCCAGCGGCTGCACGTAGGAGTAGCTCAGTTGTGCGCCGTTGCCGCCGCTGGCGCCGCTGCCGGGGCTGGCGCGGTCCACCACTGTCACCTCATGGCCGGCCCGCCGCAAGCTGTAGGCGGTTGCGAGTCCCACGATTCCTGCACCGAGCACACACACATGCATAGAAGCCTCTTTGTTCCCTGAAAGAGCGCCACTTTACGCAGTGGGTACAAGTTTGAACAATGCTGAATGC
>NZ_JBFUAZ010000263.1:0-5483 GCF_056406035.1 Polaromonas sp. P1_E1_2
GGTTTGCATCTGGCCGTCCACCGTCTGCGCAAAAGTTTTGGCCAACGCGTCCGTCAGGTCACGTGCGAACAGGCCGTCCCAGTCGCTGCCCCAGACCAGCTTGATGACATTCCACCCGGCGCCGGCAAAAAGCTTTTCCAGCTCGTCGATGATGCGGCCGTTGCCGCGCACCGGGCCGTCGAGCCGTTGCAGGTTGCAGTTGACGACCCAGACCATGTTGTCCAGCCCCTCGCGGGCGGCCAGCGTCAGCGCGCTCATCGATTCGGGCTCGTCCATCTCGCCATCGCCGAACACGCCCCAGACTTTGCGGCCCGTGCAGTCGAGCAGACGCCGGTGCGTGAGGTAGCGCATAAAGCGTGCGTGGTAGATCGAGCTGATCGGGCCTATGCCCATGGAGCCGGTCGGGAACTGCCAGAAGTCCGGCATCAGGTACGGGTGCGGGTAGCTGCACAGGCCTTGCGCGCCCTGGCTGGGCGCGGTCAGCTCCTGGCGGTAAAAGCCCAGGTCTTTTTCGTCCAGCCGGCCTTCCAGGTAGGCGCGCGCATACACGCCCGGTGCGCTGTGCGGCTGGAAGAACACCAGGTCGCCGCGGTGTTGGCCGGGGCCTGTGCCTTCGCGTGCGCGAAAGAAATGGTTGAAGCCGGTTTCAAACAGATCGGCCGCGCTGGCGTAACTCGCGATGTGGCCGCCGAGCTCGGCCGAGCCGCCGGTCTCGGCCTGGTTGGCGCGCACGACCATCGCCAGCGCATTCCAGCGCATCAGCGAGGCCAGGCGCTCTTCCATCGCCAGGTCGCCGGGAAACACGGGCTGCTCGTCTACGCCAATGGTGTTGACGTAAGGCGTGGCCAGTTCGGGCCGCCAGCCGATGCGCTGCTTGCGCGCGACGCGGCTCAGCTCATGCAGCATTTCGCGTGCACGGGCCGGGCCCTGCGTAAGGGCCAGGGCTTCAAACGCCTCACGCCATTCGGCGGTTTCCTGCGGGTCAGGGTCAGCGGAAGGATCGGTGTAAGAAGCGGCCTGCATCAGTAAATGGTGGGGTGTGGAGTCGTTCATGGCACTGATCACTGTACGCAGATTCATCCGGAAGGTGTTGCTTCAATATCGGGGTATGACACCATTTAAAAGCATAAAATGCTGTAAATAACGAATTTTGAAGATGATGCAGCTCGATAACCTTGATTTTAAGATTCTGGATGAGTTGCAGCGGGATGGCTCGCTGACCAACGTGGAACTGGCGCGCCGCGTGCATCTGAGCCCTTCACCGTGCCTGGCGCGCGTCAAGGCGCTGGAGGCCGCCGGCGTTATTGATCGCTATGTGGCCATTGCCAACGCGGCGGCGCTGGGTCTGGGCTTGAATGTGTTCATTTCCATCAGCCTGCGCACGCAAAGCAAGGAGTCGCTGRCCGACTTCGAGCGGCGCATCGCCGAGCACGACGACGTGATGGAGTGTTATTTGATGTCGGGCGACAGCGACTACCTGATTCGTGTGGCGGTGGCCGACATCGGTGCGCTGGAAAAATTCATCCTTGAGCAGCTGTCGCCGATTCCGGGCATCGAGAAGATACGCTCGAGCTTTGCGCTCAAGCAGGTCAGGTACAAGACGGCCTTGCCCTTGCCTGTGACAAGGGCGCCCTGAATCTGCCGCCAGGGTCTCAGCGGCCCGGGGCTGAAGCCTGTTCGCTGGTCAATGCCGGGTGCGAAATTTCAATTTCGTTGATCTTGGCCAGCAGGTCTTCCCGACGGCTCATGTCTTCCCCTGCGGCACTCACGGTATCGCTCGGTGAATCGACAAATTGTACATAGCGCTTTGTTCCGGCGGCCATCTGGTGCAGTCGGGACTTGAGCCTTTCAACCACCTCCTGCGCGGTTGTCTGGGCGCTGGGCGTGTCATGCCACAGGGCGACGTGCAGGTTGAAGGCATTCGCATCGCCCAGCTTTTCAGATGCGCGTATGCAGTCGGCCAGGATTTTGGTTGAAACTTCGGACAGGGTGGTGCGATTGACCGGGCCTTCCACCAGCATCATGAAGTCGTTTTCGCCATAGCGAACCACTGTGTCCACGTCGCGTGCTGCCCCGCGCAGGATTTCGCCGATGCGGGAAAGTGCGGCGGCGCGCTTCTGGTCGCTGGCCTCGTCATGGCTCGGAGCCTGGTCGAGCCAGCGCAACATCAATACGCCGAATGCCGACTTCTGCCTCCGCGCGCGCAGCAGCATGGGCGGCAGCCTGTCGTCGATGACCCGCGGCAACATCAGCCCGCTGGCCGGGTCGTAAGTCGCCAGTGCGGCGCTGCGGTGGTTGGCAAACAGTGCTGCCCGGCTGCGCCATGCCAGCACGAGGAAAACCCAGAGCAGGCCGATCATCGCCGACAGGACACCGGCTGCCTGTGCCGCTTCAACATTCCAGACCCAGCCCGCGTTGTAGGAAAGCCGGGCCAGCGCGGCCAGCCCGATGGGCGCGGCGCCCAGCAGGATGAGGAGGTTCCAGGTCTGTCCCCGCAAAGACATCCACAAGAGGCTTCCCATGATGGCCAGGGTGGAAAACGCCAGCCACAGGTTGCGAAGATCTCGCGGCACGAGGTTCTGRCTCGCAGCCATCAGGCAGGCCATGAACAGGCTGCCCGCCGTCACGGTGAGCAGCAGCCGGTGTATGCGCGGGTAGCCGCTCTTGGCATAGCTGGCCTGGGTGCAAAACCATGCACCGGCGGCCATGCTCACCGAGGCCGACACCCAGCCCATGACCTGGTTCAGGTGTGCGCTGTGCGGCCAGATGCGCCAGCCGCCATAGCCGATCAGCACCAGTTGCGTGAACATGAGCGTGACCACGACGGCGCCGAACCACAAAAATACCTTGTTGCGCGCCATGACGAACGCGGCCAGGCACAGAAAGGCCAGCAGGCTGAACATGCCCCACATCAGTCCGATCACCACGCCAACCCGGGACGCGCCGTCGATGTACTCAATGGGCGACAGCAGCATGGGCCGCGCCGTGATGGCCCTGCGGTGCTCAAAGCGCAGGTAGTAGGTCTGCATGCCGTCGCCGCGCGTTTGCAGTTCAAAACTCGGCACACGGGTGCGTAGCGCCCACGCGGCCGGGGCAATCGCTTCGCCTGCTGACTGGACCAGCCAGCCGCCTTGCGGGTTGCGCGAAAAAAGGCTCGCCTTGAAGATCGCCTGGCCCGGCATCCGTATGTACCAGGTCTGCAGGGCTTCGGTGGCCGGCAGTGAAAAAGTGGCCCAGACATCCTGAGTGTTCGAGGTGGGCAGGATGGAGTCGTCTGTATAGGGCTGGAAGGTCCACGACCCGGTTGCGGGATCGCCGGCTGTCAAGGCATCAGGTGACTCGATGGAATCCTTGGGCACCGCGACCCATTGCAGCGGCTGGGCCAGTGTGATTGTGGGACTGTCTTCGTACAGGCGGTCAAAGACCTGTGCATGGGCTGCGCCGAAGAATGCGCAGAGCAACATCAGGAAAAAAGCACGCAGGCTTGCCGTTCGATACATCTGTATAGCTTATTGCAAAAAAACGGCCTGCCCGGAAGGCCTTAGCCCTGCCGTRCAAACACCCGATGCGGACCCGGGGGCGCTGTGTGTAATCAGGGCGTCACATGCGTTGGCCACCATCCGGCTTTCTTCAACAGTGGATTGCCCATGCCTTCTTCCCGTTTTGCCGCCAATCGGCGCCCTGCATTCAAATCTCTCTTCAAAGCCATCCTTCCTGCGCTGGCAACCGTTGCGCTGGCTGCGCCGCTGCAAGCCCAGACCGCCTTTCCGGCCACGCTGGCCGGCCATGTGGTGGCGCCCGCCCGGTCGTTTATTGCAGCGCCCAAAGATGCGCCGCAGGACCTGCAGGTCAGCGGCAAGTTCACCAATGGCAAGCGCACGGAAGCGCTGGGCACGGTGGAGGGCCTGTCTGCCGGCAGGCCCACGGGTGTGAGCCTGCCTTTCAAGGGCCAGCCTTTGCAGGGCCATTCAGGCATCAAGAAAATGCCCGACGGCAGTTTCTGGATCCTGACCGACAACGGCTTTGGCTCCAAAGCCAATTCACCGGATGCCATGCTGTACCTGAACCGCTACAAGGTCGATTTCAAGGCTGGCGCCATGAAGCGGCTGGAAACGATTTTTCTGCACGATCCCGATAAAAAAGTGCCGTTCCGCATCGTTCATGAAGGCACGAAGCAGCGCTACCTCACGGGCAGCGACTTTGACACCGAAAGCTTCCAGTTCGCCGGTGGCGCCTTGTGGATCGGCGACGAGTTCGGCCCTTTCCTGATCAAGGCCGACATGAAGGGCAAAGTGCTGGCGGTGTTTGACACGCTGGTCGACGGCAAGGCCGTGCGTTCGCCCGACCATCCGGCTGTGACGACTCCCGGCGTGCCAGGCGGTGCGGTGGATTTCCAGGTTCGTCGCTCCAAGGGGTTTGAAGGCATGGCTGCTTCGAAAGACGGCAGCAAGCTGTATGCGCTGCTGGAGGGCGCGCTGTATGACGCCGCCACCAAAGGCAATGAAAACGTGGGCGGCAAGGACTACCTGCGCGTGCTGGAGTTTGACGTGAAGAGCGAATCCTGGACCGGCCGCCACTGGAAATACATGCTGGAGAGCAACAGCCACGCGATCGGCGACTTCAACATGATCGACGGCACGACCGGCCTGATCATCGAGCGCGACAACGGCGAAGGCACGGCCGACAAGGCTTGCCCGGAAGGCCAGAAGCGCACGGACTGCTTCCACGACATCGCAAAGTTCAAGCGTGTCTACAAGGTGGAGTTGAGCGACGCCAATGCCGGTGGTGCGTTGCGCAAGATCGGCTACATCGATTTGATRGCCATTGCCGACCCGGCGAAGCTGGCGCGCAAACCCCTGAACAACGGCGTGCTGACCTTCCCGTTCTTCACGATTGAAAACGTGGACGTGGTGGACGCCACACACATCGTGGTGGGCAACGACAACAACCTGCCGTTTTCCAGCAGCCGCGAGCCCAACAAGGCGGACGACAACGAGCTGATCCTGCTGGAAGTGGGTGATTTCCTCAAGGCGCAGTAAGCCCGCGCATCAGGCGTGAGCGAAGTTGCTATTACTTTTATAGCTGCTAGCGCACGTCCTGATTGGCCTGCAGGCCAAAAATAACTTACATTTTTGACTGAAAAACCAGCCCGGCGTGCTCGCGCAGCGCATGAAACTTGATCTTGGGCCACTGCTGCTCCACGGCACGCAGGGTGGCGCTGTGATCCACCAGCAAGGTGGGTGCATCGACCGCATCCAGCGCCACGCGGTGGGCGTTGGCGTCCATGAATTTCTTCAGTTCGTTCGGGTCCTCGGACGTCACCCAGCGGGCCAGGTTGAAGTTGCTGCCCATGATGCGGGCCTTGACGCCGTACTCATGTTCCAGGCGGTGAGCCACCACTTCAAACTGCAGCTGGCCGACAGCGCCCAGCAGCAGCAATGAGCCGGCAATCGGGCGGAACACCTGGATCGCGCCTTCTTCAC
>NZ_JBFUAZ010000264.1:0-5482 GCF_056406035.1 Polaromonas sp. P1_E1_2
GGTCAATGCGCAGCTCAATGCCCCCTTGCGTTCCCTTGCCCTGACAGTCGAAGAGCCCGCCCCGGGCGAATTTTGCTGGCGCATCCTCGAGAGCCACGCAGATCCCCTGGTGTTTGAATCGGTGTCCTGCTCCGAGATCAGTTTTGCCGCATATGACACTGCATTGGCCACCGGTTACGGCGAGTTGCAGCGCCTGATCGGCCCCGACCTGCAATACGGCCCGCGCAGCGACGAGCCGCAGCAGGTCGATCTTTTTGGTGCTGCCAGTTCTGCGAAGAAAAATATGGCGGTCGGTAGCCCGGAAATCCGCCCTGCAAGGGAYACCGGCATCAAACCGGGTGCGGTGCCTGCGTGAAACCCGATCTGCAAGCAGAGTACGTGCGGCTCCGCGCACAGCTTGAGGCCCTGGAGGCGGCGCCGGTAAAAGATTTTCGACGCATTGATCAGCTCATCGATGCGCTTGAGAAAATTCAGCTGGCCATCAAGGCCGAGCACGGCCTCAAGGGCAATAATCCCAACGAATAGTCCGCCGGATAAATATGCAGGAACAGCGGCACCGCAGCGTGTCGCAAGTGCGGCCCCACTCAGCGCAGAACGCGCAGGAAACATGGCGATCCTGATCAGGCCCGGGTGTTTATATTGGTTCGGTGCGTAGCATTTTGTGACCTCGCTTGTCCTACATGACAGGCCGTACCGGACCGACGCCGCGTCCCACTCTCCCCTCGTAAATTGGAATTAGCTGGCAATACGGCCAGCCATTTACCAACCCTGATTGCCTGTGATGGGCATGACTTAAGGAGCAAGACATGAAGTTTTCCAAATCCCTGGCCTCTGCCGTAGCCGCCGCCGCTGTTGTGAGCACCATTGGCCTGGCATACGCCCAGACCGAAACCCCGACGGCACCGGCTGCGCCTGCAGAATCGTCCGGCCAGACCATGCAAAATCAGGACACCACCACCCCTAGCAGTGCGGCACCTGCCACCACGACTGAAAGCAACACGGCTGGCTTCCAGACCGAGCGCCCAGCACAAGCTGACCGCAACTAAACCCAGACCGTCATGCGCCTTGGTGTGACGCCGCTCCGGCTTGCCGTGTCTTTTAAGGCGCGGCTTCCGGAGCGTTTTCACATGGCTGCCGGATCGTCATTGTTTTAGCGCAGGCCATGCGTCGTATTTTCATGGACATGTTTGTGTCGCCCGCGCGCGGGTCTTCCCCTTCAACTGGCGGAAGGCCCCCGACCGGCGATGAGCCCGGCACCAGCCGCGCAGACGTTCTTGACGGCATCAAGCAAGGCATCTTGCTGGGCTCCGCACTGCTTGTCCTCACATTGCCGCTTTTTCATGCCCGTCCGGTTTCCTCTCCGGCCCTGAACCCCGTCCCTTCCAGCGCCTTGCAGCTGGCGCCGTCTTTGCGCTTCGCCGATTTTGGTGAAGAGCCCGCGTCGGATGAGGCGCGGCAGGTCGCCAATTGGGTGGTTGCTTCCGGGGACAACCGCAGGCTTTTCTTTGTCATCCTCGACAAGATAAATACCAAGGTTTTTGTTTTCGAACCCTCCGGCAAGTTGCGCAGCGCCACGCCCGTGCTGATCGGTGCGGCGGTCGGCGATGATTCCGTGACCGGTATCGGCGGGCGGCCCATTGCGCAGGTGCAGCCCCACGAACGCACCACACCGGCGGGCCGGTTTATGGGGGAGCCTGGCCGCAACACCTTGGGCGAAGATGTTGTCTGGGTGGATTACGAGGCGGCTGTTTCCATGCACCGCGTGCGAACACTGGAGCCCAAAGAGCGCCGGCTGGAAAGGCTTGCGTCTCCCGGTACCGAGGACAACCGTATTTCCTACGGGTGCATCAACATGCCGGTGGCATTTTTCGAAGATGTACTCAAGCCCGCGTTCAATGCGAGCTATGGCGTGATTTACGTTTTGCCGGAAATCAAACCACTGGCTGAGGTTTTTCCTGCCGCCCATGCGCTTGCCGCAAAACAGGGGCTTCGCCCCGCCGCCTGACACCGCCTGCTCGCTCTTTCGATCACCTCGCGCGAAGAGCGAGTTGTAACAACCCCTGACGTATTGTTGCGCGCTCGCATCTTCAATGCGGAAAATGCCCACATGTGGTCGCTGTTACCAAATTCCTGAGTAGCTAAATTTGGCTGCAAAAAAAGCATGCATGGCAATGCAGTAAACGATTTGTTGCTATTAAAAGCATAGCAAAAATCCGGAGGATTTCAGGGTTTTTCCGTTGTGAACATTTTCTTGCATCGCTAACATGGTGCAACCACAGCCGGGCTCCTACCCAAAAGGTTCGAGGCCGGCTTTTTCATGTGCTCCGCACATGGCAATGAATTCAACCCACGGGATCAGGATGTTGTTCAAAGGAAAGGCACTGCGCGCAAAAACCGTCTGCACGGCGGCCATTGCCTTTCTCGCTGCGATTCCCGCATGGGTGTCCGCCACTCCCACAGACCTGCAACCGGTGCGCAGCCCCGATGCCGTGATGCCGGTGCCGGGTGCCGGCAATTCCGCTGACATGACACTGGTGGCGGCATCGGCCGATGCACGCTACGCCCTGCGCTGGATCATGAACGCACGCGATAACCAGGGCCTGCCATTTGTGGTGGTTGATAAAAAGGGCGGGCGCATTTTTGTGTTCGATGCCACAGGGCAATTGCGCGGCGCATCGCCGGCATTGACCGGCCTGACACCCGGCGACCACACGGTACCGGGCATGGAGCAGCGCAACGTCGCCAGCCTGCGCGCAGACGAACGCACCACGCCGGYGGGCCGTTTCGTTTCGGAGCCCGGCCACAATCTTCACGGCGAGGCTATTGTGTGGATCGACTACACGGCCAAGCTGGCAATCCACCGCCTTCGTCCTGCAGCTCCGGCAGAACGCCGCGCAGAGCGGCTGGCTTCTGAAACACCTGACGACAACCGCATCTCGCTGGGGTGTGTCGTAGTGCCCGTCAATTTCTACGAAGCCGTCGTGAATCCCGTGCTGGGGAAAAGCCATGGCGTGGTGTACGTCCTGCCTGAAACCCAGCCCGTGCAGCGCATGCTGGGCGCGCTGCAATTCAGCCAGCGCTAACTAAATTCCCATAACAGCTTCGCTAACGCCTCTGCGGCCTCTGCGCGCCTTGACGCTGCCGGCCCCCTGGCCTGTGGTTTATGGCAACTGTCAGAACGGCAAACAGTATTCCTTGCTGACTGAGATGGCAAGGTTGCTATCATTTTAGGAGCTGCTGGCGCCTGTGCCGATTGACCTGCAGGCCAATTTTCCTTGAATTCCGGGTGTTTCCCTGCTGGACTGCAAGCGGCCAGGGTCCACAACTACACGCGCGTCAGCGATTCCTTACTTGCAGCAAGCCTTCAGGCTGGCATGGCCGCCCCCGGACGCAATCTACATTGAAGTTGTCTTCAATTTGACAACTTTCAGGAGAATCAAATGCCTCTCATTGCCTGGTTACTGGGTGTTCCCCTTAGTGTGGTTCTTATCCTCATGCTGCTGGGCGTGTTCTAGGCCCCGCATGGTGAGCGGCCTTCGCGGCCGTGCAGGCAAAAGCCCGCGGACGCGGGCTTTTGCTTTAGTGATTCAGTGAGTGGGGCTCCGACAACGCCGCGGCCGGTTCCCGCCGCCTGGCGCGCAGCCGCGCCACCTTCCACCATCCCGGCAGCAGGCTTTGTACTTCGGGCCGTGTGAAGCGGTCGTCCATGAGATAGACCACGCCGCGATCCGAGGTGGTGCGTATGACCCGTCCGGCCGCCTGCACGACTTTCTGCAGACCGGGATAAAGGTAGGTGTAGTCGTAGCTCTGGGCCGCGCCGAAGTTGACACCCATGCGCTCGCGGATTTGCTCGTTCACAGCATTGACCTGCGGCAAACCCAGTGTGGCGATGAACGCGCCTATCAGCCGGTCGCCCGGCAGGTCTATGCCTTCGGCGAACGAGCCGCCCAGCACCGCAAAGCCGATGCCTTGCGAGGCCTGCGTGAAGCGCGCCAGGAAGGCGTCCCGCGCGGCTTCTTCCATGCCGCGCGTCTGTTCCCACACGGGAATATGCGGGTAGCGCCGCCGGAACAGCGTGACCAGTTTTTGCAGGTAGTCGTAGCTGCTCAGGAACGCCAGGTAATTACCGGGCCGGCTTTCATACTGCCGGGCCATCAGGTCGACGATGGGCGAAAGCGAATCGTCACGGTGTTGAAAGCGCGTGGAGACATCGCTCACCACCGAGACCTGCAGCTGCTCAGCCAGGAAGGGCGATTCCACCTCTGTCCAGACCGTGCCGGCCGGCAGGCCGAGCGTGTCGGCGTAGTAGTTTTGCGGGCTTAGCGTGGCAGAGAAGAGTGCCGTCGACTGCGCGGCGGCAAAACGCGGCGCCAGGAAGGGCGCAGGCACCACATTGCGGATGTTGAGCACCGCGAGCTGCTGGCCGAGTACCTGGCCCAGCGCGTCGCGGCCGGCTTCCTGCTGCAGCGTCACGTCAAACAGCGAGTGTTCGCCAAAGTCTTCAGCCATGCGCGAAAAGTGCAGTGCCTCGAAATAAAAATCCTGCAGTTCGCCGTCCATGCGGGTCGGGTTGGCCAGCAGGAAGTCGGTRATCTGGGTCAGCGCCTGCGCCAGAGTTTTCAGAAAAGGTACGGGCAGCTCGGGATGGACCTGGTAGGCCTCGCCCCGCGCCTGCTGCGCCTCCTGCAATTCCAGCAGGCTGCGGTTGAGCCGCTCCAGTGCGCCGCGAACGGCGCGGGGCGCGGTGGCGTGCACCTGTTGGAGCTGCGCCTGGCTCAGCGTGGCTGAGTACATCTTGCGCGCACGTTCCACCAGGTTGTGCGCTTCGTCCACCAGCACGCCTACGCGCCACTGGTTGCCCACGGCCTGGCCGTGCAGCAGCGCGCTGGTGTCGAAGTAATAGTTGTAGTCGCCCACCACCACGTCCGACCAGGTGACCAGTTCCTGGCTCAGGTAGTAAGGGCACACATGATGGGCCAGCGCCAGTTCACGCAGCGCTGCTTTATCGAGCGGGCCTTGTGCGGCGGCATGCTGCACTGCAGCGCTGCGCGCCTGGGGCAGCCGGTCGTAAAAGCCCTTGGCCAACGGGCAGGCGTCGCCGTGGCAGGCCTTGTCCGGGTGTTCACAGGCCTTGTCACGCGCCACCAGCTCCAGCACGCGCAGCGGCAGGGCCGCCGTGCTGTCTTTGATGCGGTCCAGCGCGTCGAGCGCCAGCCTGCGGCCCGGCGTTTTGGCCGCCAGAAAAAACAGCTTGTCGAGTTGCTTTTTCGGCACAGCCTTGAGCAGCGGGAACACCGTGCCAATGGTTTTGCCGATGCCTGTGGGCGCCTGTGCCATCAGGCAGGTGCCGGCCTGGGCTGTTTTGTAAACCGCTTCGGCCAGTTCACGCTGACCCGGCCTGAATGCAGGGTGCGGAAATGCCAGCGTGGCGAGCGCAGCATCACGCGCCTGGCGGTGCGCCAGCTCCTGGTTGGCCCAGGCC
>NZ_JBFUAZ010000265.1:0-5473 GCF_056406035.1 Polaromonas sp. P1_E1_2
AGCACGGACATGTCAGGCCTCGCTTCCTCTGGCTTTTGGGTCAGGCTTTTTGGGCGGTGAAAAACACGTAGTCGGCGGTATAGCCTTCCTTGACGCGTTTGCCCGCATCGGCCGGCGCGGTGCAGCCTTTGGCCGGCGCATTGCCGCCCTCGGTGTTCAGGCGCTGCACGCTGGTGACGGTGGCCATCTTGCCGGGCATGCCGGCGGATTTGGCCGTCAGCAATAGCAATGGGATGTCGGCGGGACGCTCGCCGTCGGCGCGCGCTTTTACCGTGCCCACGGTTTTGCTGCCGTCCAGCGCGGTCCAGTTCGGGCCGGCGCCATGCGTGCCGACTTTTTCGTCTTTCTGGTTGAAGAGGTCCGCTTCTGGCGCAACAAACACCCAGGCCCAGCCCTTGTCGCCGGAGCGGCATTCGTAGATCTGCGAGCCCACCGCGTGCCAGGTGAAGGCCACGCGTTCGCCGTCGGCCGGCTTGAGCGCGGCGGGCACCGGCTTGGCATCCATTGGTGCGGCCGGGCCACCGGCGCAGGCGCTTAGCAGCAGTCCAGTACACAACGCGGCAGCGGCAAGGCCTGCGTGAAGCCTGGGTTGGGTGGCGGTTGCTATCGGTGTCATGGCGATCTCCTGAGAGGAGTCCTGCAAATATTGACAGGTCTCCGGGTTAAAAGAAAGTAAAAAAGTCCCAACAACCACATGGCGGAAGGGGGCGTGGGCCGGCGCGGYGCCCGGCCTACCAGGGACAAACGACAGCAAGCGCCGATTGGATGCAGGTTTTTCTGAGAAAAATGCCATAGTCGGGGAAGATTTGCCGCTTGGGCGTAACTCCCTATACTCAGCCGCATGAAACTGGCCCCCGACACGGACACCCGCAGCCTGCAGGCGCTGATTGCCGGCGCAGGGCAAGGCGACCACGCCTGCTTTGCGCAGGTCTATGAACGCACCCACACGCATCTGTTTGGCGTTGCCGTACGTATATTGGGACAAGGACACGCGGCCGAAGATGTGCTGCAAGAGGCTTACGTGAGCATCTGGAAAAATGCCACCGGCTACCGCAGTGAGGTAGACGGGCAAACCATTCAACCCATGACGTGGCTGATTGCCATCGTCCGCAACAAGGCGCTGGACGCCCTGCGCTCCCGCACGCGCCGCAAGGAAAGCGAGTTGCCCGACTCCGGTGATGTGGATGAGGAAGACACCGAAACCACCGCCACACCCACCCCCAGCGCCATGCAGCTGCTGGAACAGGCCACCGAGGCCCTGCACATCGAAGGCTGCATGAGCGCACTGGAAGGCAGCTACCGCCAAAGCCTGGCGCTGGCCTACTACCAGGGCATGTCACATACCGAAGTGGCCGCACAAATGGGCGCGCCGCTGGGCTCGGTGAAAGCCTGGATACGGCGCGGACTCGAAAAACTCAAGGGCTGCCTGGCGGCGCAAGGGGTGGTGGCGTCATGAGATATTCCAGCCCCGAATTGCTCGAACACCTCGCATCGGCCTATGTGCTGGGTACGCTGCAAGATGGCGCGCGCCGCCGCTTTGAGCGCCTGCAGCGCGACCGTGCTGATGTGCGCGTGCGCGTCACACAATGGGAGGCCCGGCTGGGTCAACTCGCCATGTCGGTGCCGGCGCACAAACCGTCTCCCAGGGTGTGGGCTGCGATCGCCGCACGCACCAAACCTGCGGCGCCGCAACAGGCGCCGCAAACAAAACCGTCCTGGCTGGGCTGGCTCAAACCTGCTGGTTTCGGCTTCGGCGGCCTGGCCGCGGGCGTGATCGCGGCAAGCGTGTTTTTTGTCGCCATGCCCACCCTGTTCATGTCCAGCGACCAGATCGCGATGCGCTCCGGCGAAAGGCTGCCGCAAAGCTATGTGGGCCTGCTCACCGACGCCCAGGGCAACGGCAAGCTGCTGGCCAGTTCGCTGCGCCACGGCAAGACCATGACAGTCAAGGTCATAGGCCCGATCACACCACCGGCCACCGGAACCCTGGTGCTGTGGGCGGTGCCGGCCAATGGCCCGGCGTTCTCGCTGGGCGCCGTGCCTACAAGCGGATCGGCGGTTTCCATGCTGCCCGACACCTCGGAAAAGCTGCTGTCCAAAGTCAGCAAGCTGGTGGTAACGCTGGAGACCAGCGCCACACCCGCCAGCCCGAGCGGAACCGTGGTGTTCAGCGGCAATTGCGCCAAGCTGTGGTGAGCGTGGCGGCATCCGGGGGCTCAATCCGGGTAGGTACCGTAAAAAGGAGAACCAGCATGAACGCCAGCCTCAAATTGTTTCTATCCCTCGGTGTGGTCACCGCCACCCTCCTCGGGTGTGCAACACCACCGCCAACCACAGCAACGTCTGCGATCAAGCCCACGGAGTTGCGGCTGGAGTGCGCGGTAGCGAAAGCAGATGTCCCGAACGCCGATTACATCGGCCCCTATGCGAGCGTTGAAAACATCGTCCCCGTGAAACTGATGGCTCAGGACACCTACTGCTCTGACGCCCTGAAGGCCATGCTTTTTCCGCGGGGCTTTGTCTCCATCTATGGCAGCTCCCGTATCCGCGAGAAAAATGCCGCCTGCGACGCGCGCGGTGAGAACTGCAACGACACCATCAGGGCGGCAAACGATGCCATCTACGCAGACATCCGGAATTTTGCTCACGCATGGACCACGCGTTATGGCAAGCAGTATCCGATAATGACGGGTGCGGGCCCGGGCCTGATGGAAGCCGGCAACCGCGGCGCAAAAGAGGCGGGAGGCCCCAGCGTCGGGTACACCACCTACTACGACCGCTCGACGGCCAACGACACGCTGAAACCCTATGGTGGTGACCCCAAGCAGGCCTTGAATGCCTATGTGACCCATGGCCTGATTTTTTCCAGCGTCTCCATCCGCGAGCTGGCGATGATCAAGCACTCGGCCGCCATCGTGATTGCACCAGGAGGGACCGGCACCGAATGGGAAATATTCCAGATCATCGAGATCATCAAAAGCAGGCAGCTGACCAGGGTTCCGGTGTATCTCGTGGGCAATCGCCAAATTCACTGGCAAAGCCTGGACGCGCGCCTGACCGACATGATGGCGCGCAAGACCATCAACAAGGATGAAGTGGCATTTTTGAAGTATGTGGAAACGAGTGCAGAGCTGGTCAAACAACTCAGTGCAGACATGCGGCTCAACTGAGTTATTCAGGCACTCACTCAATGCGACGCATCCGATGAACCTTGTTCGTGGCCTTTTGGACCGGATCATCCTGATTGGCAGGGCGCGCTGCGGGGGAAGACGCCGAGTTTCATGGTGCGCCGCACAGTGACTGTTTTTCTGGTGGTCATGGTGCTCGCTTACCTGGGCATCTGCGCGGCGCTGTTTGCGTTTCAACGCTCGCTGATCTACTTCCCGCAACCGAAGTCATGGGGCGGTCCGGCCACGACACTCCATCTCCAGACACCCGACGCGGCACTCGTGGTCACTGCCCGGCAAACGGCCGGGCCCAAGGCCATCATTTACTTCGGGGGCAATGCCGAAGACGTTTCGCCGAATTTGCCGTCTTTCTCGGAAGCATTTCCAGGCCATGCCCTCTACCTGCTTCACTACCGCGGTTACGGCGGAAGCACCGGAAGCCCCACCGAGGCGGCGCTTCAAAGCGACGCCCTGGCCTTGTTCGACCATGTCAGCCGGACACATTCGGATGTCACCGTGGTTGGCAGGAGTCTGGGTTCAGGCGTTGCGGTCTGGGTGGCCAGCCAGCGGCCGGCGTCGCGCCTGATTCTGGTGACGCCCTACAACAGCATCCAGGAACTGGCAGCGCAGCGCTTTCCCTGGTTTCCCATCCCCTGGCTTCTTGTCGACAAGTTCGAGTCCTGGAAGTACGCGGCCAAAGTCACCGTGCCCACGCTGCTGATTTCGGCCGAACACGATGAAGTCATTCCGAAAGCCAGCACCGACCAGCTGCATGCGCACTTCAAGCATGGCACGGCTGTGCTGAAGATGCTGCCCGGAACCTCCCACAACACGGTCTCGCAGCATCCCCAGTACCTTTCGCTGTTTCAGTCGATGCTGTGAGCATTCAACACCTCTTTGCAAAACAAGCCGGGATGGACCACGCCGCATTCACCACTCAGGGCTTCGCACTTGTTCCGCAGGTGCTGACTGCCGCCCAGTGTGAATCGGCCGCTTCGCGCCTTGCCGGGATTTCCGCCAACTCGGCGGGAACACGTTGCCTGCTGTCGGAGGCCTGGTGCCAGGCGCTTGCGGCAAGGGTGCGCCGGCATCCGTCGCTGGCCTCGATGGTTCCGGCCGATTTCGCTGCGGTGCAGTGCACTTACTTCGAAAAGTCGGTGTCCCGCAACTGGCTGGTGCCGGTGCACCAGGACCTGAGCATCCCGGTGGCGGACCATGTGGAGCATGCAAGCCTGGGCGGCTGGTCGAGGAAGGAAGGCATCCTGTATGTCCAGCCGCCTGTCGAGTTGCTGGAGCAACTGGTGGCGGTACGTTTGCACGTCGACGCCTGCGGCGCGGGAGACGGCCCGCTGCGGGTGGTTCCAGGCTCCCACCTGTACGGCCGAATGGAAGTGAAAGCCGCTGCGGCGGCCCGCCACGCCCAAACCGAGTTCATCTGCATGGCCGGGCAGGGAAGTGCGATGGCCATGCGCCCGCTGCTGCTGCACGCCTCATCCAGGTCCACCGGCGGCAGCATGCGAAGGGTGCTGCATTTTCTGTTCGGGCCGCGCATACTGCCTTTCGGCCTTCAGTGGCAGCGCGCAATATGAATTGGCCGGACAGGCAAGCAGCCCGCCTTCCATTTCACAAGGAAAACGATGAGTGTCTTGAAGATTGCAGCCTTTTCTGACGGAAACACCGGCGGCAACCCCGCCGGCGTGATGGTCGCCGGCCAATTTCCGGATGACCGTGAGATGCAGCAGATCGCTGCGGAGCTTGGCTTCTCGGAAACGGTTTTTGCCGTTGCAAGCGGCGCCGGCTGGCGGGTGCGCTATTTCTCGCCGGAATCCGAAGTACCCTTCTGCGGCCATGCAACGATAGCCCTGGGCGCAGCACTGGCCCTTGAGCATGGCGATGGCGTGTTTGCGCTGACCCTGAACCAGGCCAGCATCACGGTTGAAGGTCGGCGCAACGGGGAGACGATCACCGCCGCGCTGCAATCGCCGCCCACGCGCAGCCAGGCTGCCCCACAGCCGCTGGTGCTGGCCACCCTGGCGCTGTTCGGCTACACACCGGATGACCTGGACCCGCGCATTGCCCCCGCGCTCGCCCACGGCGGCGCAGACCATCTGGTACTGGTTCTGAAGAGCCGCGACAAACTGGCGGCCATGCAATATGACCTGGACACGGGCCGCAAGCTGATGAACAAGGCGGGGCTGGTGACGATCCTTCTGGCCCATGCACAAACTCCCCGGTTTTTTCACACCCGGAATCCGTTTGCTTCCGGCGGCGTGTATGAAGACCCCGCCACAGGTGCAGCCACAGCC
>NZ_JBFUAZ010000266.1:0-5471 GCF_056406035.1 Polaromonas sp. P1_E1_2
TTCCAGGTCTTTGAGGCTTTGTTTCAGTGTGCGCGCAGCGGTATCAACCACGGCGTCGGCGCGGGCATAGAGCGCTTCGCGGCTCGAAAGGATGCGGCGGATGTCTTCCATCGCCTCGTCGGTCGCGCCGCGGGTCGTGTCGAAAGGCCGCATGTCGCCMTGGGCCACCACGCGGGCCATGTGTTCTTCGGGGCTGGCTTTGAGCCAGACGCAGTAAAAACGGCTTTGCAGCAAATCGAAGGTTTCGCGCTCGCTCACGATGCTGCCGCCCGTGGTCATGACAACGCCATCCGGGTGGTCTTCGGCGATGCGGAACAGCGCGCGGCGCTCATAGCGCCGGTAGCCGGCCTGCCCATGCAGCAGCAAAATTTCGTTCATGCTGGTACCGGCTTCGCGTTCAATCTCGCGGTCCAGCTCGATAAAAGGCACGCCACGCTCGGCCGCCAGCTGGCTGCCCAAGGTGGACTTGCCGGCGCCACGCAGGCCGATCAGCGCGACCCGCTGCTCGCGGCCCAGTGAGTCGCTGAGGCCGAAGGTGCTGCCGAGCAGGCTGTAGGCCTGGTCCAGTTGCGAATCATCCAGCCGCGTCAACAAGCCCTGCACACGGGCCAAAGCCGGCCGCGGCGCGTCCTGCAGCAGCTCAAGGATAGAGATGTTCAGCGCGCGGGCCGCGGCTTCCAGGGAATTGATCGAAACGTTGCCCTTGCCGGTTTCCACATCGGCCAGAAAGCGTTCGCTCAGGCCAGAGTCCGACGCCAGCTGTTTGCGCGTCATGCCCCGGCGCGCGCGCCACGCACGAACGCGGGCGCCCAGTTCACTGAGCGTGGCTTTCGATTCCTGTTCGGACATGATTTCCAAGAAGCACCTGTGTAAAAAGTCGCCCTTTCAGGGCTTTGCCAGTTGCATTTCGTCTAAATTGCAGTATACTTCAGGTTAAATTGATGTCAAGCAGTTTAGTGCATCTTTTATTTGGAGACTTCTTGATGAAACTCAAAATCCTTGTAGGTACCATGACCAGTACCGCCGACTATGTGGCACAGGCCATCCAGATGGATTGCGCAGACCTGGTCAACGACATTGAAGTCGAACTGATGGACAACCTGGACATCAGCGTCTTCGACGCTTCAAAGGCAGAAGATGCACTTTATCTCATCTGCAGTTCCACCTACGGCTCCGGCGATGTGCCCGACAACGCCCGCGCCCTCTATGAATCATTGAACGCCAACCCGCAGTTCCTGGGCCATGTGCGCTACGGCGTCATCGCGCTCGGCGACCGCACCTATATGCAGACCTTCTGCTTCGGCGGCAAGAAATTTGACGAACGCCTGACCGACCTGGGCGCCCAGCGCATCGGCGATATCTGGTGCCACGACGCCAGCAGCGGAACCATGCCCGAAACAGAAGGCACTGAGTGGTGCCGCCAGTGGCTCACCGGCGCACTGCAGACGCTGGGAGCAAGCCCGGCCACCGCTTGATCTGCATCATGAATTTATAAGAAATCGGCCCGTAGCGCTTGATGTGCATGCGCAAGCAGCTACCAAAATAATAGCAAGAGCAATCTGGAGACAAGCATGCAAGCAAGCACCGCAGACCATTCGGCAAGCCCGCCACGGGTAACCATTCCGCGCAATTACAACGCCGCGCACGACCTGCTGCAGCGCAATGCCGGCCGTGCGGGCAAGGTCGCCTTCATCGATGCCACCACCGGCGAGGCGCTGACTTACGGCGAACTCATCGACCAGGCCCACCGTTTTGCCAACGCCTTGCGTGCCCAGGGGGTGGCCCCTGAAAGCCGCGTGCTGCTGGCCATGCTGGACACGCCGCAGTGGCCCGTCGCTTTCCTCGGCTGCATTCTTGCGGGTGCGGTGCCCGTGGCGGCCAACACCCTGCTCACACCTCCCGACTTCGAGTTCATGCTGCGCGACTCGCGGGCACAGGGCCTTATCGTCTCCAGTGCCCTGCTCCCGGCCTTTGAGCCACTGCTCAAAAAAATGGACACGCTAAAAACCGTGATCGTCGCCGGCATTGAAGAATCCCCGCGATATCCCACGCTGAGTGGCGTCCTGCGTGCGCAAGAAGCTACCAAAACCATAGCAGACACCTGCGCCGATGGGGTCTGCTTCTGGCTTTACTCCAGCGGCTCGACCGGTGCACCCAAAGGCACCGTACACCTGCACAGCCACCTGATCCAGACGGCCGAGCTGTATGGCCGCGGCGTGCTTGGCATCCGGGAAGAGGACGTGGTGTATTCCGCTGCCAAGCTCTTTTTTGCCTACGGCCTGGGCAACGCACTGACTTTTCCCATGAGTGTGGGTGCCACCACGGTGTTGCTGCCCGCGCGGCCCACGCCTGCTGACGTGTTTGCATTGCTCAAAAAATACCAGCCCACGATTTTTTATGGTGTGCCCACCTTGTATGCGGCCCTGCTGGCCGATCCGGCCCGGCCGGCGAAGTCCGAGTTGCGCCTGCGCGTGTGCACCAGCGCCGGGGAAGCCCTGCCCGCTGAAATCGGAAAAAAATGGACCGCGCAATACGGCTGCGAAATCCTGGATGGCATCGGCTCCACCGAGATGCTGCACATCTTTTTAAGCAATCGTCCCGGCCAGGTGCGCTACGGCACAACCGGCCAGGCCGTGCCGGGTTACGGGCTGCGCATCATCGGCGACGACGGGCGTGAATGCGCCGACGGGGAAATCGGAGAGCTGCAGATCAGCGGGCCCAGCGCGGCCATCATGTACTGGAACAACCGCACCAAGACCAAAGCCACCTTTGCCGGCGAATGGACCAAGAGCGGCGACAAATACACCCGCGACGCTGACGGCTACTACACCTACGGCGGGCGCAGCGACGACATGCTCAAGGTCGGCGGCATTTACGTCTCGCCGTTTGAAGTCGAAGCCTGCCTGATGACGCACCCCGCCGTACTGGAAGTGGCGGTGATCGGCGTGGCCGACGCTGACGAACTCATCAAGCCCAAGGCCTATGTGGTGCTCAAGGCCGGGCAGGCCGCCACCGTGGACGAACTCAAGGCCCATGTGAAGCTGCAGCTTGCACCCTACAAATACCCGCGCTGGATTGAATTTGTGAGCGAACTGCCCAAGACGGCCACCGGCAAGATCCAGCGCTTCAAGCTGCGCCAGCCGCACTGACATGGAAAACCCCGGGAAGCAGGCAGCCGGAAAATACCCTGCGCCGGCGGGCCGAAAAAATGCGCAAATCGGGCACGGCTATTGCTTTAGGTGTAAACAATTTAATCTTCAATCTCGGGTTTTACACTAGGGCTGCATACACAACGCACGCTTACTATTCGTCTCACTGTCTTCAGTCTCAACCAGGAGCTATTCCATGACTTCACGCCGACTTGTATTGACCCGCAGTGCTGCCGTTATCGGTGCCGCTTCCACCGGCCTTTTGCTGCCCGAAATCGTGCGTGCGCAGTCCGCCAAGGTGCGTGTGGGTTTCATGCTGCCCTATACCGGCACCTTCGCCCAGCTCGGCGTCGCCATTGAAAACGGCTTTCGCATGGCCATCAACGAACAAGGCGGCAAACTCGGCGGCCGCGAGATCGAATACTTCAAGGTCGACGACGAGTCCGAACCTTCCAAAGGCATTGAAAACGCCAACAAACTGGTGCAGCGCGACAAGGTCGACGTGCTCGTCGGCACGGTGCACTCGGGCGTGCAGATGGGTATCCAGAAAGTCGCCCGCGACTCCGGCGTGCTGAGCCTGATCCCCAACGCCGGCGTGCACGCCGCCACGCGCAGCCTGTGCGCGCCCAATGTGTTCCGCGCGTCCTTTACCAACTCGCAGCCCACACGCGCGCTGGGCAAGGCCATGGTCGACCGCGGCCACAAGAAAGCCGTCTGGATCACCTGGARATATGCCGCAGGCGACGAGGCCTTTGAAGGCTTCAAGGAAAGCTATACCGCTGCGGGCGGCACCATCGTCAAGGAGCTCGGCCTGCCCTTCCCGCAGGTCGAATTCCAGGCCTTGCTGACCGAAATCGCCGCGCTCAAGCCTGACGCCGTGGCCTGCTTCTTCGCCGGCGGCGGCGCRGCCAAATTCATCAAGGACTACGCCGCCTCGGGCCTGAAGGAAAAAATTCCCCTGTACGGCTCCGGCTTCCTGACAGAAGGCGTGCTCGAGGCCGCCGGCCCCGCTGCCAACGGCATCATCACGRCCATGCACTACAGCGACTCGCTRCCSACGCAGCGCAATGGCCAGTTCCGCCTGARCTACGCCAAGACCTTCCGACTGCAGCCCGACGTCTACGCCGTGCAGGGCTACGACACCGGCCTGCTGCTGATTCAGGGCGCCAACGCGGTGAAGGGCGACCTGAGCAGCAAGCCGGCCCTCTACAAAGCCCTGGAAGGCGCCGTCATCGACAGCCCGCGCGGCAAGTGGACCATGAGCCCGTCGCACAACCCTGTGCAGGACATGTACCTGCGCGTGGTCGAGAACAAGGAAAACAAGGTGATTGGTGTGGCAGCCAAGGCGCTGGCCGACTCGGGCGCCGGCTGCAAGATGGCCTGAAGACGTGGCCCCCACGGTCGCTCACTTCGTGTAGCTYCCTGCCCCCCGAGGGGGCCGCCCGCCTGCGGTCTGGCAAAGCCAGTCCCGCGGCTCATGCTGGTATGAAGTCACATGGGCCGCCCCGCCTCATTCTTAGGTAAAACTGGTATGAGGTGTGCTTTCTGTCTTGTAGCATCCTCACCATGACGCTCACTACCTACCTCCTCTACGTCGCAGCAGTCGCCCTGCTGATCCTCACACCCGGCCCGACCATGCTGATGTGCATGACGAATGCGCTCAACCATGGTCCGCGCAAGGCCATGACTTCGGTGGCTGGAAGCGTCAGCGCGGTGCTGTGTGTGATGCTGCTGTCGGCCATGGGACTAGGCGCGTTGCTGGCGGCGTCTGAAACCGCCTTTACCGTAGCCAAGGTGATTGGCGCTGCATATCTGATCTGGTTGGGGATCAAGACCTTCCGCAGTGAAGCGGCTGTCTTTGATCCTGCCGCAGGTGAAGCACCAGCCCAGCGCCGTTCGTTTTTCCTGCGCGGCTTCCTGGTCGGCGCCAGCAACCCCAAAGCGGTCCTGTTCTTTGCCGCGTTCTTCCCGCAATTTTTGAATCCGGCCGCGCCCTTTGTGCCGCAGTTCGCCATCCTCGCCCTCACCTTCATGGCGTTTGAGTTCACCGTGCTGACCGGCTGCGCCTTGGGCGTGGCGCGCATCGCACCGCTGCTGAGATCCAGCCGGGCCGTGCGCTGGTTTAACCGCGTCTCCGGCGGTTTATTCACCCTGATGGGCAGCCTCTTGTTATTCACACGCCGTCACACCTAATCGGATTTATGGATCTCGCCAACTTCCTCATCCAGTTGCTCAACAGCGTCCAGTACGGCCTGCTGCTGTTCATGCTGGCCGCCGGCCTCACGCTGATTTTCGGCATCATGGGTGTGGTCAACCTGGCTC
>NZ_JBFUAZ010000267.1:0-5456 GCF_056406035.1 Polaromonas sp. P1_E1_2
GCCCTTGACTTCCAGCTCCAGCCCTTTGGTGCGCGTGGCGCCAACCTGGGTGTAGACATTGGGCAGCGGCGAGGCAATCTGGTTTTTCTCGCGCAGGTCGTAGAGCGCGGCACTATAAGCCAGTGCGCGGCCCGCCGGCTCGTATTTCAGGCCCAGTTCCCATTGCTCACCGCGCAGCGGCGTGAAGAGTTGACCCTTGATGGCGGCCTGCGGGGTGAAGGATTCGCTGTAGCCCACATAGGGCGACCAGCCCGAGGGGTGGGCATACATCAGGCCCAGGCGCCTGGTGGTGGCCGAGGTTTCTTCATCAGGGCGGCCTTCGGCGCCCGACACGGACTTGTCATGGCGAAGGCCCGTCGTCACGATCCAGTTGTCCAGCTTCATCTGGTCCTGCAGATACAGGCCTGTTTGCCGTTGCGTGGTGCCAGGCAGGGCCGCGCGTACGGGGATGAGCAGGTTGCCGTAGATGGGCGCGTAGGCGTCGATATCACTGACCGTGGCGCCCGCCCAGGTGTTCTCGCTGTGGCGCGCAAAGTCCGCGCCCACCAGCAGCGTGTGCTTGAGCGCGCCGGTGGTGAAATGGCCCTCGGCGTGGTTGTCCAGCGCGGTGATGCGGTTGCGTGTGAGCGAGCTGTCGTTGATGCGGCCCAAGCGCCGCTTGGTCACCGGGTCAGACCCCCAACTGCCGGGGCTGGTGAAGAAGTCGCCGTAGTGGTAGCGGTTGTCGTTCTCGTTGGTGGCGTGGCGAAAGTTCTGGCGCACCGTCCAGGTGTCGTTGAACTTGTGCTCAAACAGCCAGCCGATGGATTTGCGCTCGGAGTCGTAGTAGTCGCCCGGTTCACCGATGAAGCGGCTGGTCGGCAACTGGCCGTTCGGGTTGGGCAGCAGCGTGCCTTCCCAGGGAAAGAACTGCGAGGTTGAGCCGCTCTTGTCTTTTTGCCACAGTGCCTGCAACGTGAGCGAGGTGGCAGCATTGGGCCGCCAGGTGAGCGACGGCGCGATCAGGCTGCGGTCGTCGGGTACGAAGTCAACCTGCGTGTTGGAGCTGCGTTTGAGTGCGACCAGCCGGTACAGCCATTCACCATCTTCCGTCAGCGGGCCGGTCAGGTCGAGCTGGAGCTGCTTGCGGCCGTTGCTGCCGAACTGCACGCCCACTTCGCGCTGGGTTTCGGTTTGCGGCCTTTTGCTGACCATGTTGATGACGCCGGCCGCCGTGCCCGCGCCGAACAGCATGCCCGACGGGCCGCGCAGTACCTCCAGGCGCTCCAGCGTGTAAGGGTCTGCGCGTGTGCGGCTGGTGTAGTAGCCGTAGGCTTCACGCAGGCCGTCCAGGTAGTTGTCCGGGCTGGCGCCGCGCACACGCACCGAGTCGGTTCGTGAATCCAGTCCATAGGCATCGGAGCGCACGCCGGCGGCGTAGCCCAGGGCGTCCTGCAGGTTGTTGGCACCCTGGTCGGTAATCTGCTGGCTGGTGATGACGGTCACGGCCTGCGGCGTTTCGGACAGCAGCGTGTCGGTCTTGGTCGCGGTAGAAGCCCTTTTGGCGCGGTAGCCGATCACCGGGCCGGTGGCGGTCTCTTTCTCCTGGTCGGAGCGCACCTGCACTTCGCGAAGGGTTGTCTCGGCCGCTGTCTGGGCATATGCGCCTTGAAGCGCGGCGATCAGAGAAAGGATGGCGAACGGTGCAAGGTGGCGCGCGGCGTGCGGCGGATGCGAGGTGAGCAAGTCAAAACTCCTGGGGAGGATCGCCAGGGAACTGGCGTGCGCACAGCAGCCCCTGACGCCACGATAGGTGACGAAATTTCAGGGGGCCGGTGGGCGGGTTGTTGGCTTGCTACGCCTGGCAGCACGAGAAGGCGGCCGGGTTGTTTGGCTAGCGAGTAGGGCGCTGCGAACTATACCACTAGATGAGAGTAATTCTCATCTTGGTCCTTGCAAGCCCCAGGGGAATTCCGGTGAAAAACCGCGCAAAAAAAGGCCGCCCGGAGAGGACGGCCTTTTCGGGTATCCCATCACTGCATCACTGCACAGTGATGGGGCTGCGGATCAGGTAGTCAAACGCGCTGAGCGCCGCCTTCGCGCCTTCACCGGCCGCGATGATGATCTGCTTGAAGGGCACGGTCGTCACGTCACCCGCAGCAAACACGCCGGGTACCGAGGTCTGGCCCTTGGCGTCGACGATGATCTCGCCGTGTTTGGACAGGTCCACCACGCCCTTGAGCCAGTCGGTGTTGGGCACCAGGCCGATCTGGATGAACACACCTTCAAGCTCGACGGTTTTCAGCTCGCCGCTGGCGCGGTCCTTGTAGACCAGGCCATTGACTTTCTGGTCGCCGGTGATTTCGGTCGTCTGCGCGTTGGTGAACACCGTCACGTTCTGCAGGCTGTTCAGCTTGCGCTGCAGCACGGCGTCGGCGCGCAGTGCCGTGTCGAATTCGATCAGCGTCACATGGCCGACAATGCCGGCCAGGTCGATCGCCGCCTCGACGCCCGAGTTGCCGCCGCCGATCACCGCCACGCGCTTGCCCTTGAAGAGCGGGCCGTCGCAGTGCGGGCAGTAGGCCACGCCCTTGTTCTTGAACTCATGCTCGCCGGGAACATTGATGTTGCGCCAGCGTGCACCGGTCGAAATCACGATGGACTTGCTCCTGAGCGAGGCGCCGCTTTCGAGCTGCACTTCGATCAGGTTTTTGTCCGGCCCGCTGTTCGGTACCAGCGCCTTGGCGCGCTGCAGGTTCATGATGTCCACGTCGTAGTTGCGCACGTGCTCTTCCAGCGCGTGGGCAAATTTGGGGCCTTCGGTTTCCTTGATGGAGATGAAATTCTCGATGCCCAGGGTGTCCAGTACCTGGCCGCCGAAACGCTCGGACGCCACACCGGTGCGGATGCCCTTGCGCGCGGCATACACGGCCGCTGCCGCGCCGGCCGGGCCGCCGCCGACGATCAGCACGTCGAAGGCTTCCTTTTTGTCGATGATCTTGGCTTCACGTTCGACGCCGCTGGTGTCGATCTTGGCCAGGATTTCCTCCAGGCTCATGCGGCCGTTTCCGAACATGGTTCCGTTGAGGAAGACCGTGGGCACGCCCATGATCTCGCGCTCTTTCACTTCGTCCTGGAAGGTGCCGCCTTCGATCATCGTGGTCTTGATGCGGGGGTTCTGCACCGCCATCAGGTTCAGCGCCTGGACCACGTCGGGGCAGTTGTGGCAGGTCAGCGAGACATAGACCTCGAAGTCGAAATCGCCGTCGAGCGCGCGGATCTGCTCGAGCACGGGTTGCTCTACTTTGGGCGGGTAGCCGCCAATCTGCAGCAGTGCCAGGATCAGCGAGGTGAATTCATGACCCATGGGCAGGCCGGCAAAACGCGGGCCGTGGTTTTCACCGGGGCGGTTGATCGAAAACGAGGGCTTGCGGTGCGGGTCGTCGCGGCTTTCGGTCAGTTTGACCAGGGGCGAAGACTCGGCCACATCTTTCAGCAGCGACAGTACTTCACCCGAAGCCTCGCTGCCGTCGAGCGAAGCGACGATTTCGATGGGCGCAGTGGCGCGTTCGAGATAGCTTTTCAGTTGGGCTTTGGTGGCGTCGTCGAGCATGGCAGTGTCACTTTCAATTTCAATGAGGAACAAAAAAGCCCGGGACGGCACACACGCGTGTGCCGGGGCCCGGGCCTTCGTCAGGAAGGCTGCAGGGCGTTAGACCTGTTCTTAGATCTTGCCGACGAGGTCGATGGACGGGGCGATCGTCTTGGCGCCTTCGTTCCACTTGGCAGGGCAGACCTGGCCGGGGTGAGCGGCGGTGTACTGGGCTGCCTTCAGCTTGCGCAGGGTTTCCTTGACGTCACGTGCGATCTCGTTGGAGTGCACTTCAGCAGTCTTGATGACGCCTTCGGGGTTGATCACAAAGGTGCCGCGCAGCGCCAGGCCTTCTTCAGGGATGAACACGTCAAAGGCTTTGGTCAGCGTGTGGGTCGGGTCGCCCACCAGCGGGAACCTGGCCTTGCCGACAGCAGGGGAGGTTTCGTGCCACACCTTGTGCGAGAAATGCGTGTCGGTGGTCACGATGTAGACCTCAGCACCGGCTTTCTGGAATTCGGCGTAGTTGTCGGCAGCATCTTCGACCTCGGTAGGGCAGTTGAAGGTGAACGCAGCCGGCATGAAGATCAGGACCGACCATTTGCCCTTCAGCGATTCGTCTGAAACGTCGATGAACTTGCCATTGAGGAAGGCTTGGGTTTTGAAAGGCTGGACTTGGGTATTGATCAGGGACATCTAGATGGCTTCCTATGCTGGGTTAAAGAACGGGTAAAAATGCTTTTGAGACGATAGTATAACTCTTTTAAATATAGTATATCGATAGATATTAACTATTTATCGAATAGGCGCGATGCGGCGGATTTTGACTGTCCATTCTTGTTATTCGCCGCTACGACCGACGTGCTGACGCCTTTGTGCATCCGGAACGTGTGGGGTGTGACGGCTCACGCGGTAGAGCAGCAGGACGGTATGGCATTGCAGCGCCAATACCTTTTTGAAGCGCCGGCCTGACGATCAGGCCGAAAGGGCAATTACGAGGGCTGATTCGTCGACCAGGGCCTGTACCGGGGAGCGAACTTTGAGGCTGCTGCCGGCAGGCGCAAAGCCGACCAGCTGCAGGCCTCCGTCTAGTTGCATCGACACTTCGTCGCCCGTGGCGCCGCGGCTGATCCGAACCGCACGGCCGCTCAATACGCAAACCTCTGGTCGTGCGGGAACCGCCGGCTCACGCACGGCCACCGCCGTAGCCTTGCACAGGGCCAGTACCGTTTGCCCTTTCTGCAAGCCCAGCAGTTCCGCGCTGGCTTTGGTGATGCGCGAAACCAGCAGTGCCTCACCAGCCAGCCTCAGGTGCACACGCGCCATCTGGCCGTGCACCTCGATCTTCTCAACCTGGCAGGGCAACTGGTTGCGCATGCTGGTGCGTACGCTCATGTTGGACAGTACCGGTAGCGCGCGTGGCAGCAGCAGTTCATCGGACTTGAAGGCGGACAGCACCTTGCTGCGGGAGTCGTTCAAAAGACCTGCCACTGCCAGCAGCTTATGGCCCGCCGGCGTCAGGGTGGCGCCGCCGCCGCCCGACCCGCCCACAGCGCGCTCCACCAGCGCCACACCGGCCAGGTTGGTCAAGGTGTCGATGGCTTGCCAGGCGGCCTTGTAGCTGACCTTGGCTTGCCGCGCTGCCTGCGAGATCGAGCCGCTTTCGCCGACCAGGCGCAGGATCTCGATGCGCTTGTCGGCCGGTTCATGGCTGAAGGCGCTTGCGAAGGAGGATGCGGCGGGCGAGGAATTGGCGGCTTTTTTCATGGGAGCCTCGAGACAGATACCGCTATTCTAAAATAGAATAGCGAATCGACAGGAGTGACTTTCTTTCAAAACGCATCTTCGCCTTCGTCCCTGTCATCTCCCCAGCTTTCATCACCAG
>NZ_JBFUAZ010000268.1:0-5455 GCF_056406035.1 Polaromonas sp. P1_E1_2
CGTTTTGGTCGCGATGATGGTTCCAGTTAAGCCATAGCGTTCAAGGCATCGCGGTACCAGCTCTTCGGCAAGGATTAACAAACCTCGTTCAGTGTCAACCAAGGCGTAGCTGAGTTCGGGATTGACGGTCAGGGCCTGATTGGCCGGGATGGTCCAGGCGGTGGTCGTCCAGATCACGGCGAAGATATCCGCACCCCTAAGCACTTCAGCAGCATATTTGGCTTGCCCTGCTGGTTCTGTTGTGTCGAAAAAGGCTTTCAAAAGCTTTTGCGGCTCAGCGCATTTGAAGCCAACGTCCAGCGTCTGCGATTTCTTGTCGGCGTACTCGATTTCAAACTCGGCCAGCGAGGAGCCGCAGTCAAAACACCAGTACACGGGCTTGAGGCCCCGGTAGACAAAGCCGCGTTCCATGATGCGTTTGAGCGCGCGGATTTCATTGGCCTCGTTGGCAAAATCCATCGTGCGGTAGGGGTTGTCCCACTCCCCGAGCACACCCAGGCGCTTGAAGTCGGCCATCTGGCCGGCGATCTGTTCGGTGGCAAAAGCGCGGCTCTTGGCCTGCACTTCGTCCCTTGGAAGATTGCGCCCATGAAGCTTTTCAATCGCGTTTTCGATCGGCAGGCCGTGGCAATCCCAGCCTGGCACGTAGATGGCGTCCAGCCCATTGAGCTGACGCGCCTTGACGATCATGTCTTTCAGGACTTTGTTGACGGCGTGGCCGATATGGATCTTGCCGTTGGCGTAGGGCGGGCCGTCGTGCAGCACGAACCTGGGCTTGCCGGCGCGCACGTCRCGCAGCTTCTTGTAGATGCCTTTTTCGTCCCATTCCTTGACCCAGCCGGCTTCGCGCTTGGGCAGGTCGCCGCRCATCGGGAAGGGTGTGTCRGGCAGGTTCAGGGTGCTGCGGTAATCGGTTTTGGTYTCGGACATGGGATGCTTTTGGAATGCTGTTGTTAGGGCGGCCTGAAAAGGCGGGCCGCCGGAAATACGGTGGGGAAGAAGCCGGTCGCCAAAAAATGAAAGGCGAGGCCAGAGGCGACGAGATCGTCTAAATTCGGTCGCGCGTGGTCTGGCGGCTGGTTTCCGTGTGCATGGAGGCAAAAAACGCCCGCGCCTCATCGCAGTCTTTGGCAATGCCTGTTTTCAGGCTGTCCAGGCTGTCGTACTTCAGTTCGTCGTGCAGTTTGTGCAGCAGTTCCACTCGGATGATTTTACCGTATGCCCCCTCGGGGCCCAGGCTGGCCGGCCATTCGAGGCAATGCGTCTCCAGCAGCACGCGCCCGCCGTTGATATCGGCCGGGTCCAGTGAGGGCCGGATCCCCAGGTTGGCTACGCCGGGAATGGGCTGATCGGCCAGGCCGTAGACCTGCACCGCAAAAATCCCGCTGGCCGCTGGTTTCCAGTGCGAAAACCGTAAATTGAGCGTGCGAAAACCCAGGTCGCGACCCAGTTTGCGGCCATGCACCACGTGGCCGGAGATGCTGTAAGGCCGCCCGAGCAGGCTGGCGACGCGGTCCATCCGGCCTTCGGCCAGCGCCTCCCGCACTGCGGAGCTGGACACCCGAAGGCCGCGCACCTCGTAGCTGTTCATGCGGGCTACGTCAAAGCCCAGGCGGTCGCCAGCGGCGTCCAGCATGGCGTAGTCGCCCACCCGTTTGGCGCCAAAGCGGAAGTCGTCGCCCACCAGCACGTATTGCACGCCCAGGCCTTTGATCAGCACATCTTCAATAAACGATTCGGCGGGTTGTGAAGCCAGCGCGGCGTTGAAGGGCAGCACCACGCACTGGTCGATGCCGCAGCGCGCCAGCTCGGTGAGTTTGTCGCGCAGGGTAGCAATGCGCGCGGGTGCCAGTTCGGGCTTGCGAGCCACGCCGGCAAAGTAGTCGCGCGGATGGGGCTCGAAGCTCATGACGCAGCTGGGGACCCCGCGGTGCTGTGCCTCATTTTTCAGCAGCGCCAGCATGGCCTGGTGGCCGCGGTGCACACCATCGAAATTGCCGATGGTCAGGGCGCATTGCGCCGCCAGCTGGGGATGGTGGTAGCCGCGGAAAATTTTCATGGRGCAATTATCGTTTTTATAGCGCTGGAGGCCGTCTCAACGGGGCTTCAAAGTGGTTTATGGGGGATTTGAACCTGTTTGCCATGATTTCACTGTATATTGATACACAGTCGGCCGAACGCCGTGTTTCCATGCGTCATCCACCATGATGGAGGTTCGTTTTGAAGGTCTTGAAGCTCTCAGCCCAGGGATTGCCGCAATCCTGGATCAGCCTTGAACAAGCCGTGTTGCATTACGCGGCTGATGAGGTGCGCTGGGAGATGGGCGCGCGGGTCGTTACCTTCCATGGCGGCCACAACGCCATCACGGGCGAGCAGTCCATCATCACCGTCAACAGCATCATCGGCACCAAGGGCGTTCCCAACATCAACCCGTTTGACCTGAAACCGGGCCTGACCAACGGCAAGCTGTTTGCCCGCGACCGCAATGTGTGCGCCTACTGCGGCGGTCATTTCCATGAAGAAGACCTGACGCGCGAGCACATCATTCCGTTTGCGCAAAAAGGCATAGACACCTGGATGAACGTGGTGACCGCCTGCCGCGCCTGCAACCACCGCAAAAGCAGCCGCACGCCTGAGCAGGCCCACATGCCGCTTCTTTACACGCCTTATGTGCCCAGCCTCTGGGAAGACTTCATCCTGCGCAACCGCCGCATCCTGGCGGACCAGATGGAATTCTTGATGGCGCATATTCCCAAGACCTCACGCTTGCACGCCTGACGCGTCCTGACGCGGTCACGTGCGAGGTCCAGTGTCACCGCGGAACCGGCTTCGCCGGGCCGCCAGTGGCGCCCCCTTGAGGGGGAGGCGGCCGCAGGCCGCATCGGGGGTGAGTGTTGCTCTAGGCAAATACGCCAGCCGTCTCCTGCATCCGGCTCGATACTTCGCCGAGTTGATGCAGCGTGTCGCCAAACGTCATTTCGAGCTGGGTCAGCTTCTTGAAGTAATGGCTCACGATGTATTCGTCGGTCACGCCGATGCCGCCATGCAGTTGTACCGCCTGCTGGCCCACAAAGCGCATCGACACACCCAATTGGTACTTGGCGCGCGCCAGCGCCCGGGCGCGCTCGTCGGCCGGGGCATTAAGTTTGAGAGAAGCGTAGTAACTCATTGACCGCGCCAGCTCCAGCTGCATCTTCATGTCGGCCACGCGGTGGCGCAGGGCCTGGAAGCTGCTGATGGCTACGCCGAACTGCTTGCGGGTGTTCATGTATTCGACGGTGATGGCCAGCGTTTTGTCCATCACGCCTACGGCTTCGGCGCAGGTGGCGGCAATGCCGATGTCGATAGCGTGGGCCAGGGCCGTGAGGCCGTCCAGCGTGACCAGCKTGGCGGGCGCGTTTTTAAGTGTGAGTTCAGCAGCCCGGCCGCCGTCCTGCGTGCTGTAGCCCTTGGTTGTCACGCCGGCAGCGCTGCGCTCCACCAGAAACAGCGCCAGCTTGCCMYTGGCCATGGCRGGRACGATGAAGGCATCGGCTTTRTCACCGGCCGGCACTATGCTTTTGGTAGCTGTTAGCGCCCATCCATCGCCGGCTGCAGCCGCATTTGCCTCGCATTTTTTGAAGTCGTAGCGCGCGGCCCGTTCCTGGTAGGCCAGTACCATGAGGCTTTCACCCGTGGCGATTTTCGGCAGCCAGTTGGCCTTCACGGCTTCGGGGGCATAGCTGGACAGCACGCCGCCGGCAATCAATGTCTGCGCCAGAGGCTCCAGCACAATGCCGCGCCCAAGCTCTTCCATCACCACCATGCCTTCGACCGGGCCCATGCCAAGACCGCCGTCGGCCTCGGGGATGTAGAGGCCGGTAAGCCCCAGCTCGGCGATCTGCCCATAAGCCTCGCGCGAGAAGCCGCCAGCCTTTGCGATGCCACGGCGGCGCTCAAAGTCGTAGCCCTTGTCGACCCATTTGCGCACGGCGTCGCGCAGCTGTTCCTGGTCGTCGGTGAAATCGAAATCCATGATGCTTTCCTTTAAACCGGAATGAACTGATAGGGTTTAGCCGAGAACGACTTGCGAGACGATGTTGCGCTGCACTTCGTTGGAGCCGCCGTAAATCGTGGTCTTGCGCATATTGAAGTAAGTGGATGCCAGCGGCGCGTCGCCCGGCAGGCCGCCGGGGAAGTCGCCTTGCCAGCCGGCTTCCATGGCTTCTTCAATAAAGGGCAGGCTGAAGGGGCCGGCGGCCAGCATCATGAGCTCGCTGTAGCGCTGCTGGATCTCGCTGCCGCGAATCTTGAGCAGGCCGGCGATGTCCAGCGAGTTCTTGCCTGATTTTTCGGCCGAGAGCACGCGCAGCACCAGCATTTCAAGCGCCACCACGTCGACCTCGAGCTTGGCGATCTCGYCGCGAAAGCGCTGGTCTTCATACACGCCTTCGGCCTTGGCGATGCGCTTCAAGCGCTCGAGCTCGCGTTTGGCGCGGTTCACGTCGGCGATGTTGGTGCGTTCGTGGCTCAGCAGGTGCTTGGCATAGGTCCAGCCCTTGTTTTCTTCACCGATCAGGTTGTTGGCCGGCACCTCGACGTTGTCGAACCAGACTTCATTGACCTCGGCCTCGCCGTCCAGCAGCACGATGGGGCGCACCGTCACGCCGGGCGACTTCATGTCGATCAGCAAAAACGAAATGCCGGTTTGCGGCTTGCCTTCATTGCTGGTGCGGACCARGCAGAAAATCCATTCGCCGTACTGGCCCAGCGTGGTCCAGGTCTTCTGGCCGTTGACGATGTATTTGTCGCCCTGGCGTTCGGCCCGGCATTTGACGGACGCGAGGTCCGAACCCGAACCCGGTTCGCTGTAACCCTGGCTCCACCATACTTCGCCGCTGGCAATGCCTGGCAGGAAGCGCTTTTGCTGCTCGGGGCTGCCAAAGGCCATGATGACGGGCGCCACCATCACCGGTCCGAAGGGCACCACGCGCGGCGCGCCAGCCAGTGCGCACTCTTCTTCAAACAAGTGCTTTTGCACGGCATTCCAGCCCGGGCCGCCAAATTCCTTGGGCCAGCCGTGGCCCAGCCAGCCTTTTTTGCCGAGGATCTTGGCCCAGCGCTGCATGTCGTCACGCGACAGGCGCAGGGCGTTGTGCACCTTGTGCGAGATGTCCTTGGGCAGGTTGGCGTGAACCCAGGCGCGTATCTCTTCGCGAAAGGCCTGTTCTTCAGGGGTGAAAGCTAAATCCATGGCGAATGTCTCCAGGCCGGTTGGCGGGTATGTCTACGGTCGATTTTCTATTTTTAGCACGGTCGTTCGCAATTTTATGTCTCAGTTGGGACATTCGTGCCATTGAGTTTGATGCGTGCGGCGGGGCGGCGGTGAGCTGTTATCTGCCGCGTTCTAAACTAGAGGGCTATGGCAACTGCGCAGAAAAACATCGTCATCCTGATTTCGGGCGGTGGCTCCAAC
>NZ_JBFUAZ010000269.1:0-5429 GCF_056406035.1 Polaromonas sp. P1_E1_2
GCCTTCGGTGCAGAGCGCGGTGATCCCCATGGCGAAATACCTGTTGTCGGACGGCAGGCCTTTGCCTGCCTTCATGGCCGAAATGCTGCAAGTGGCCTGACACCAGGACCCACACCCGACGTGGGTGCTCGGGGAAAACCGAGCAAAGACCGGCGCTTTGGCGCAAACTGGCGAGCTGGCCGTGCAAACAAATCCAACAAGCGCGGACCGGCAAAAAAGGAGTTCGCCATGCCCCGCCACACCCCTATCGAGCGTTATCGCAATATCGGTATCAGCGCGCACATTGATGCCGGCAAGACCACCACGACCGAACGCATCCTGTTCTACACAGGTGTGAACTACAAGATCGGCGAAGTCCATGAAGGTACGGCCACCATGGACTGGATGGAGCAGGAGCAGGAGCGCGGCATCACCATCACCTCGGCAGCGACCACCGCCTTCTGGAAAGGCATGGCCGGCAACTACCCCGAGCACCGCATCAACATCATCGACACGCCCGGCCACGTGGACTTCACCATCGAGGTGGAGCGCTCCATGCGCGTGCTCGACGGCGCGGTGATGGTGTATGACGCCGTGGGCGGCGTGCAGCCGCAGTCAGAAACCGTCTGGCGCCAGGCCAACAAATACAAGGTGCCGCGCCTGGCTTTCGTCAACAAGATGGACCGCGTGGGCGCGGACTTTTTCCGCGTGCAGCGCCAGATCAGCGAACGTCYCAAAGGCGTGGCTGTGCCGGTGCAGATTCCGGTCGGCGCTGAGGACCACTTCCAGGGCGTCGTCGACCTCGTCAAGATGAAGGCCATCATCTGGGACGACACCAGCCAGGGCCTGCATTTCGAGTATGGCGACATTCCGGCAGACCTAGTGGAGACCGCCAACGAGTGGCGCACCAAGATGATTGAGGCGGCCGCTGAAGCCAATGACGATTTGCTCAACAAATACCTGGCGGGCGAGCCGCTGAGCGAGGACGAAATAAAACAGGGACTGCGCCAGCGAACCATAGCCAACGAGATCGTGCCCATGCTCTGCGGCAGTGCCTTCAAGAACAAGGGCGTGCAAGCCATGCTGGATGCGGTGATCGACTATATGCCGTCACCGGCGGATGTGCCCGCTATCCTGGGCCACACCGAGGACGACGGCGAGGCCGAGCGCCACCCCAAAGACGATGAGCCCTTCTCGGCACTGGCTTTCAAGATCATGACCGACCCCTATGTCGGACAGCTGATTTTCTTTCGCGTGTACTCGGGCGTGATCAAAGCCGGTGACACGGTCTACAACCCTGTCAAGGGCAAGCGCGAGCGCCTGGGCCGCATTCTGCAGATGCACGCCAATGAGCGCAACGAGGTCAAGGAAGTGTGCGCAGGCGACATCGCCGCCGCCGTGGGCCTGAAAGAAGCCACTACCGGCGACACGCTGTGTGACCCGGCCCACGTGATCATCCTGGAGAAAATGGTATTCCCCGAGCCTGTCATTTCACAAGCCGTGGAGCCCAAGACCCAGGCCGACCAGGAAAAGATGGGCATTGCGCTGAACCGCCTCGCGCAGGAGGACCCATCATTTCGTGTGCACACCGACGAAGAGTCTGGCCAGACCATCATCTCGGGCATGGGCGAGCTGCACCTGGAGATATTGGTGGACCGCATGAAGCGCGAGTTCAGCGTGGAAGCCAATGTGGGCAAGCCACAGGTGGCCTACCGGGAGACGATCCGGCAGGCGGTGAACGATGTTGAAGGCAAGTTCATCAAGCAGTCGGGCGGGCGCGGGCAGTACGGGCACGCCGTGCTCAACCTGGAGCCGCAGCCTTCAGGCAAAGGCTATGAGTTCGTCGACGCCATCAAGGGCGGCGTGATTCCGCGCGAATACATTCCGGCCGTCAACAAAGGCATTGTGGAAACGCTCAAGGCCGGCGTGCTGGCGGGCTACCCGGTGGTCGACGTCAAGGCCACGCTGGTGTTCGGCTCCTACCATGATGTCGATTCGAACGAAAACGCCTTTCGCATGGCCGGCTCGCTCGCCTTCAAGGAAGCCATGCGCCGCGCCAAGCCGGTGCTGCTGGAGCCCGTGATGGCGGTCGAGGTTGAAATGCCCGAAGACTTCATGGGCAATGTGATGGGCGACCTCTCATCGCGGCGCGGCATGGTGCAAGGCATGGAAGACATTGCGGGCGGCGGCGGCAAGCTGGTGCGCGCCGAGGTGCCGCTGTCGGAAATGTTCGGCTACTCGACCACCTTGCGCTCACTCACGCAGGGCCGCGCGACCTACACCATGGAGTTCAAGCGCTATGCCGAGGCGCCGGCTGATGTGGCCGCAGCCATCATGCGCGGCAAGGGCGCGTAGCTCCGCGCATGAAGCTCTAACAATTTCACCAGCCTGCTTTATGCGGCTTGCCCATACGGCCAGGCGCGTGCAGCTATGGATTGGCACCAACAATTCAACCCACGCAAGCAGGAATACGCGTGCCAGATATTTAAAACAAGTCCTCGGGCAAAAGGCGGAACGGCCAGAAACCCTCAGATCTCGATCTTGCTGCCCAGTTCCACCACCGAGTTGTTTGGCAGGTTCAGGAAGTCTGCCGCACCGCTGGCGTTGTGGTGCATCTGAGCAAACAGTTTCTCGCGCCAGGGTGCCATGCCGCTGCCGATGGTGGGGATCACCGTGTCGCGCGAGAGGAAATAGCTGGTCGTCATCGACTCCAGCTCGCAGCCCCTGCCCTTGATCTGCTGCAGGGCCTTGGRCAGATCCAGGTCGTTCTTGAAGCCGTAGTGCACATTGACCTGCCAGCAGTCGTGGCCCAGTGATTCAATTTCGAGACGCTTGTTCATGCCGATCCAGGGGATCTCATGGTTGCGCACCGTCACGAACAGATTCTGCTCATGCAACACCTTGTTGTGCTTGAGGTTGTGCAGCAGCGCGTTGGGCACGCTGCCGGGCTCGGCCGTCAGGAATACGGCCGTGCCTTCGACACGGGCCGGCGGGCTGACGAAGACGGCGTCCAGGAAGCTGGGTAAATCGATCGCATCGGCCCGCAGCTTTTCATTGAGCAGGTGCCGCCCTTCCTTCCAGGTGATCATCAGCGTGAAGACCGCACCCCCAATCACCAGCGGGAACCAGCCGCCGGCGAACAGCTTCATGAGGTTGGAGGCGAAGAACGCGAAGTCGACGACAAAGAAAACACCGGTCGCCGCAATGCACAGGCTCAGCGGATACTGCCAGCCGTAACGAATCACGTAAAAAGTCAGGATGGTGGTGATCAGCATGTCGGTGCATACCGCGATGCCGTAAGCGGCCGCCAGGTTGCTGGACGAGCGGAACATCACCACCGCGAGCACGATCGTTATGAAGAGGCCCCAATTGACGAAGGGCATGTAGATCTGGCCGGTGTCGCGCACGCTGGTGTGCTGGATATTGAGGCGCGGCAGATAGCCCATCTGGATGGCCTGCTTGGTCACGCTGAAGGCGCCGGTGATCAGCGCCTGCGAGGCGATCACGGTAGCCATGGTGGCCAGGCCTACCAGCGGCAGCAGCGCCCACTCGGGCGCCATCAGGAAAAACGGGTTCTTCACTGCGGCAGGGTTGCCTATGAGCAGCGCGCCCTGGCCGAAGTAATTGAGCACCAGCGAAGGCATGACCACGGAAAACCACGCCAGGCGAATCGGTTTTTTGCCGAAGTGGCCAAGGTCGGCGTACAGCGCCTCGGCGCCGGTCACGCACAGCACCACGGCGCCCAGAATGATGAAAGTGGTGCCGGGGTTGGCCCACATGAACATCACCGCGTAGTGCGGGCTGACTGCCACCAGGATTTCGGGATGGGTCACGATCTGCGAAATGCCCAGCAACGCCAGCACGCCGAACCAGATCAGCGTGATGGGGCCGAAAAATTTGCCAATGCCAGCCGTGCCGTGCTTTTGCACCGCAAAAAGGGCAAACAAAATGACCAGGGTGATCGGGATCACGCCCTGCTTGAAGGCAGGCGAGACGACTTCCAGGCCTTCGACGGCCGACAGGACCGAGATGGCCGGGGTGATGACGCCGTCGCCATAGAACAGGGATGTGCCGAAGATGCCGACGATCAGCAAGGTCTTGCGCAGCTGAGGCTTGTCTTTTACTGCTGTGGAGGCCAGCGCCAGCATGGCGATCAGGCCGCCTTCACCGTTGTTGTCGGCGCGCAGCACCAGCGCCACATACTTGATCGAGACAATGACGGTCAGCGTCCAGAAGAAGATGGACAGGATGCCGTAGACGTTGTCGGGGGTAAAGGGAACATGCCCGGAACCGAAAACTTCCTTGACGGCATACAGGACGCTGGTTCCGATGTCGCCGTAGACGACACCAATGGCGCCCAGGGTGAGCGCCGCGAGTGATGATTTTTTACTGGACACAAAAACTTCCCGTCTTTGCGCTCGGCCCGTTCAAGCGGGTCCAAAGCGGCGRGAATGGTTACCTTTGGGAACGCTATTTTGCGCCCAGGTACCCGGCTTGCAAGTCGGCGGACATCCCTAAATCCAACTAATCCCGATTTTGTTGCACCGCAACAACTTGTAACAATAGGGGTCGGCGGCCGATCAGGGAGGCAGCGCAGGCAGTTGAATTCTGGGTGCTACTTTTTTAATAGCTGGTCGCGCATGACCCGTCTGGGCTAGAGGCCTAAAAGACCCATAATCCGGGCCGTCTCGGGTACACAAGCTCCCCGACTTTCAGAGCGGCCGCAGGCAGACCGGCTTTGCCGGATGCCTTGCGGCGTCCCCTGCAAGGGGAAACGGCACTCCACGAAGCGTAGCGAAGTGAGAACGATAGGGGTGTGCCAAGCCATCTCTAGTCATACACCTCGGCGTCCGGATCGGTGGCTTCGAGTTCATAGCTCGCAGCAAGCATCGCCAGTCGGGCGATCACGCCATACATATAGAAGCGGTTGGGGCTGCTGGAGCCGGGCTTCTCGCCGGGCTGCGGCAGGCGGCCGCTGTCAGCAAAGGCCAGGGGTACAAAGCTGGCGCCGGGCGCGTTGAGGTTTTCGTCCACGCCGCGCTCGGCATGAACGCGGTAAAAGCCGCCGACCACATAACGGTCCATCATGTAGACCACGGGCTCGGCCACGGCGTCGTTCACGCGCTCGTTGGTCAGCACGCCTTCCTGGATGATCACTTCGGACAGCGGCTGGCCATCTTTCGTCGTGCTCATCTTGTTTTTTGTCTTGCGGTTCAGCGCGTCCAGGTCTTTCACGTCGCGCACCGTCATGATGCCCATGCCATAAGTGCCGTTGTCGGCCTTGACGACGACAAAAGGCTTTTCGTTGATGCCGTATTCCTTGTACTTGCGCTTGATTTTGGTGAGCAGCGCATCGACGTTGGTGGTCAGGCAATCCATGCCGGTTTCTTCGGCAAAGTTGACTTCACCGCACTGGGCGTACATGGGGTTGATAAGCCAGGGGTCTATGC
>NZ_JBFUAZ010000270.1:0-5427 GCF_056406035.1 Polaromonas sp. P1_E1_2
AGGTAGAGCAAGTACCGAACCCCATTTAAGGAGTCCATCATGCCCGGACCAAAACGTTTCAACAAAGACAAGCGCCCCAAGCGCAATACCCAATCCCTGCTGTTCAAGCGCAAGCGTTTTTGCCGCTTCACAGCCGCTGGCGTTGAAGAAATCGACTACAAAGACATCGACACCCTGCGCGATTTCGTAGCCGAAAACGGAAAAATCATCCCCGCACGCCTGACTGGCACGCGCGCGATTTTCCAGCGCCAGATCAACACCGCCGTCAAGCGCGCTCGCTTCCTCGCGATGCTGCCTTACAGCGACCAGCACCGTAGCCTGTAAGGAGCACGACCATGCAAATTATTCTGCTCGACAAAGTCGTGAACCTCGGTAACCTCGGCGAAATCGTCAAGGTCAAAGACGGCTATGCACGCAACTTCCTGATCCCTTCGGGCCGCGCACGCCGCGCCACGGAAGCCAACAAGGCCGAATTCGAAGCCAAGYGCGCCGAACTCGAAAAAGCTGCAGCTGCCAAGCTGGCCGAAATGCAGGCCCAGGGCGCAAAGCTCGGCGGCACCACCGTCAAGCTCACGCAAAAAGCCGGTGTTGACGGCCGCCTGTTCGGCTCCGTCACCAACCATGACATCTCGGCCGAGCTGACCAAGCAGGGCTTCCCTGTGCTGAAGTCGCAAATCCGCATGCCTAACGGTCCGCTGAAGATTGTTGGCGACCACGCCGTGACCGTTGCCCTGCACACCGACGTGGCAGTGGACATCACCGTCACCGTGTACGGCGAAACCGCTTAAGCGTTTTCTCCCTTCCCGAAAAAAAGCCGCTCGCCGAGCGGCTTTTTTCATGGCCGGCCGGATCAAGCGGCTGTACACAAGCTCACGGTGTATTTCCACCCGATTTCCCCCGGTTGTCCACAACCTTATCCCGTGAGGTTTTACGCTCCCGGCGTACCATTCACCCTCTCCCAAGGAAACCCATGTCCGCCGTACTTTCCACCTATGACGATCCCGGCTACAGCCCTGACCGCCAGATCGCCCAGCTGCGCATTCCGCCGCACTCCATCGAGGGTGAATCCAGCGTGCTGGGCGGCCTGCTGCTCGACAACGGCGCGTGGGACCGTGTGGGCGACCTGCTGACCGACCAGGACTTCTACCGCTCCGAACACAAGCTGATCTATGCCGCCGTAGGCGCCCTGATCAACGCCTCCAAACCGGCCGACATCATCACGGTCTACGAGCACCTGCAGAACCAGGGCAAGGCCGACGAAGTAGGGGGCCTGAGCTACCTCAATTCCCTTGCGCAATACGTTCCCAGCGCGTCCAACATCCGCCGCTACGCGGAGATCGTGCGCGAGCGCTCCATCCTGCGCAAACTGGTGTCCGCCTCGGACGAGATTTCCACCAATGCCTTCAACCCGCAGGGGAAAGACGTCGCCACCATCCTCGACGAGGCCGAACAGAAGATCTTCAAGATCGGCGAGCAGGGCTCGCGCATGAAAGAAGGCTTCCAGAGCATGGACACGCTGGTCGTGAGCCTGCTCGATCGCGTCACCGAGATGGCCGAGAATCCGCAGGACGTCACCGGCGTGCCCACGGGCTTCTACGACCTGGACCGCATGACGTCCGGCTTCCAGGCCGGTGACCTGGTGATCCTGGCGGCGCGCCCCTCCATGGGCAAAACCGCACTGGCCATCAACATTGCCGAAAACGTCGCCTTGCTCGAAGGTCTGCCCGTTGCCGTGTTCTCCATGGAAATGGGCGCCTCGCAGCTTGCCGTGCGTATCGTGGGCTCCATYGGCCGCATCGACCAGACCCATCTGCGCACCGGCGCCCTGACGGACGAAGAATGGCCGCGCCTGACCGAAGCCATTGAAAAGCTGCGCACGGTTTCGTTGCACATCGACGAAACCCCCGGCCTCACTGTGAGTGAGCTGCGTGCCAACGCCCGCCGCCTGGCACGCCAGTGCGGCAAGCTCGGCCTGATTGTGGTCGACTATTTGCAGCTCATGAGCGTATCCGGCGGCATGGCAGACGAGAACCGCGCCACCGCCGTCGGCGAAATCTCACGCGGCCTGAAGATGCTGGCCAAAGAGCTGCAGTGCCCCGTGATCGCGCTGTCGCAGCTCAGCCGCGGCGTGGAATCCCGCACCGACAAACGCCCCATGATGAGCGACCTGCGCGAGTCCGGCGCCATCGAGCAGGACGCYGACATCATCATGTTCATCTACCGTGACGAGTACTACACCAAAGAGGCCTGCAAGGAGCCGGGCGTCGCCGAGGTCATCATCAGCAAGCAGCGTAACGGCCCCACCGGCACAGTCAAACTGGCGTTCCTGAACCGCATCACCAAGTTCGAAAGCCTGGCCAGCGGCGGCAGCGGGGACTTTTGAGGCCTGAAGAAGCTCGCAGGTCTTCCTGTCGTATCGAGTGGCCACGGCGCAGTGGCCTCCTAGGGTTTTCCGGCGGCCGTTTTCGGGAAAACGGTGATTTAATGGCAGAAAACAGCTGCAGGCCAATCAAGCCGGGCGCAAGCAGCTATCAATACAATAGCTAAAGGAGGAGGTTCCATGCCGACGCCCCTGCGGATTCTTACCGTCACCTCACTGTAGGTCCGGGAATCCATGCCTGTTTCCTCCGTCATTCCTGGTGTCATCCCCGACGCCGACATCCTGGCGCTTTTGCGTGGCGACGCGCTTTTCACCGACCTTTCCGGTAGCCAGCTTGCACGCCTGCTCGGCAGCCTGCACACGCTGGAATTCGCCGCCGGCGACACGCTGTACGAAAAAGGCGCGCCGGCCGAATTTCTGTACGTGATCGAAACCGGTGAGCTGCAGCTGACCACGCCTGGCGGCCGTACCGTCGCGCTGCCGGGCATGCGCTGCGGTGAAGAGGCCGCCTGCGATACGGCCAGCTACCTGTGCAGCGTCACGGCAGCCACGCCGGTCAGGGCGGTGCAGGTCCCCCGCGACGCCCTGGCCGAGCTGGCTGCGAAATCGCCCGCCTTGCGCAACAAGGCCTGGCTGACGCTGATGGGTTATGTGGGCGGCGAATCCTTTCTTGCGCCGGCCCCCGGCAAGCCTGCCGCCAAAAAACCGGCCAAACCCATTTCCCGGCGCGAGCTGGTGGGCTGGCTGGGCGTGGTGCTGGTGCCGCCCGCGATTTATTTCCTCTCCGGCTCGGCTGGGCTGGTGGTGGAGGCCTCGTTGTTCCTGGCCATCCTGTCGGCCACGGTGCTGATGTGGCTGTTCAACCTGGCCGACGAGTTCGTGCCGCCACTGGTGGCCATCGCCGCGGTGCTGATCGTCGGTCTTGTGCCCTACGAAGTCGCGCTGGCCGGTTTCTCGTCAAGAACGCTCACCACGCTAGTGGGCGTGTATGCGCTGGCCGCGGTGATTTCCGCTTCGGGCCTGAGCTACCGCTTCATGTTGTGGTTGCTGATACGCCTGCCCGACACGCCGTTCTGGCACCAGGCGGCGCTGCTGCTGTCGGGTTACCTGCTGTCGCCCATCATGCCCTCGGGCAATGCGCGGTTGTCGCTGGTGCTTCCGTTTTACCGCGACATGATCGAAGGCCTCAACCTGCCGGCGCACAGCAAGTCCGCCACGGCCCTGATGGCCGCCACGTTTTCCGGTGCCATGCTGTTCTCGCCGATGCTGCTGACCAGCAAGTCGTCCAACCTGACGGCTTTCGGCATGCTGCCCGTGCAACTGCAGGACCAGTTCCAGGGCCTGTTCTGGTTTGTCGCGGCCGGCGTGGCTGCGCTCACCGTCACGGCCGCGCACCTGGTGGTGGTGCGCCTGTGTTTTGGGCGCACGGCCCAGGCCGCTTTGCCCAAGGAAAGGCTCGAGCGACAGCTGGCCCTGCTGGGCGACRTCACCCGGCCCGAAAAAGCCGCACTCACCGGTTTCCTGTTCTTCCTGGTGGGCGCCGGCACCGCCGGCTGGCACCAGATTTCTCCCGCCTGGCTGGCGGCCTTTTTGCTGGTGGGCCTGCTGCTCATGGGCTTGCTGAGCAAGAAAGACTTCCAGCAGAAGATCGACTGGCCGATGATTTTCTTTCTGCTCAGCCTCGACGGCCTGAGCCGCGCCATCAGCTACCTGGGGCTGGACACCGCACTGGCCCATTCCGCGGGCAACATGTTTGATTTCGTCGGCGGCAAAATGGTCTGGTTCATCCCGGTCGCGCTGGTGGTCACGCTGCTGCTGCGCCTGGTGCTGCCCATCACCGCCGGCATGATCGTGGCTGCGGTCATCCTTCTGCCGATCGGGCAGGCGCAGTTCATCAACCCCTGGGTCGTGGTCTTCCTGACCGCCATGTTCAGCGACATCTGGTTCATACCCTACCAAAGCTCACAGTACCTGCAGGTCATGGGAAGCGGGCTGGACCGCTACTACAAACACACCGATTTCCTGCGCTATAACCACTGGATGAACCTGGCGCGCCTGCTGGCGGCCTATCTCTCGATCCCTTACTGGGAATGGCTGGGCCTGGTATGAAAAACGGAACCCTCGCTGTCCTGACGGGCGCGGCCCTTCTCGTCGCGCTGCTGCTGCTGGGCATGTTCAACCTGTCCAAGCCGCGGGTGCTGGTGCTGCACAGCTCGGACCGCAACTCCACCACCGTCGGCAAGATGGACGAAGGCATACGCCATGTCCTGGACAAAAACAGGCAGCCCTTGACTGTTCGCTGGCATTACCTGGGCATAGACCGCCTTCCCGATGAAGACCACCGCCAGGACGCCGCAAAGGAAGGCCTGCGCGCCATTGAGCAGTTCAACCCCGACCTGGTGATTGCGGTAGACGACGAAGCCCAGCAATACGTGATGCGCCGCTTCGCCGGGCAGGGCCGTCCCAGGGTGGTGTTCGCCGCCATAGACCATGAGCCCGCAGAGTACGGGTACGTGGGCRCAGCCAACGTCACCGGTGTCGCCGAGCGCCTGCCGCTCGCCGCCATGCGAGACTTGCTGCAGCACGTCAAAAAGGGCCAGCCCGTACGCGTGGCGGTGCTGGGCGATGCCGGCCCCACCAGCCAGGGTCAACTCAGGCAGGTCGAGGCTTTCAACTGGGCGCCGCACAGTGTGGCGGTCACCCACACGCTGGGCGATTTCCCCGCCTGGCAGGCCGCCATCAAGGTCATGGACGGCAAGGCCGATGTGGTGTTGGTGCTCTCGCACGGCAGTTTGCGTGCCGGGCCCGCGGCGGCCGGCGTGGTGCCCGATGCCGAGGTGATCAAGTGGCTCGAAGCCAATGCCGCGCCCTTGCCGCTGGGGGTCGACATTGAATACGTTCAGCAGGGCGGGGGGCTCAGTGTGGCGCCGTCCGCCAAGTCGATGGGGGAAATCGCCGCCGCCGACGCGCTGGCCTGGCTGAAGGCAAAACCCGCCAGTGCGCCGCCGCTTCCGGGCCAGGACGCGCGCTACAGCGTGGGTTTGCGC
>NZ_JBFUAZ010000271.1:0-5420 GCF_056406035.1 Polaromonas sp. P1_E1_2
CTTGATGAGGTCGAGGACCCACTGGTTGTCCTGAACAATGCCGCTCGCTTCCACGATCCCGGCCGCCACCACGCCCTGGGACCTGGCGAATGCGCTGTACTCCGGCGGCAGCACGTCGCGGAAGATCGGCCCCTCCGCCGCTGTGGGCCATGGCACACCGCCGGACCGGGTCACCTGCCAGAAGTGAATATGCGTCTCGACGATGGGCCGTTTGCCGGGCGGGGCGTTGCGTTCGGCGGATTCGATCGCAGCCAGCAGCGCCTGATCGACGGCACCACGCCCCCCGCGCGCCGCTGCGAGCCACGTCATGCCAGCGCCGCCGCTGCTGCCGCGCAGTGCCTCAGGCCTTTGCTTACTGTCTCCTTCATGGTCTTCTCCTTGTCGGGTTGATGGGTGTTCCGGAACGAACCCTGTCATACGGTAAGTCAGTGGTAACTGACACATTGTTGATGCAGATCGAGGCGCTATTGGACGGCGGCACGCCTCCGGCAGGATCGCGGATCAGGGTAAGACCAATATTACATATGTGTCAATATTGGCCTGACCAATCAACACCGCAGACCCGCGAAGCCCACAGAGAAGCAACGATGGATCAGAAATAACCGGCACCTCCCCGGCAAGTGGTTTTCACTCGGTGCAAGCGCCCGAACGCAGTGACCCGGCGAGAAACAGGGACGGCGCCGGCGTCGTAGAGAGCCGCCACCCTCTCTAATCGGTGAAGGCTCGCGCCCGGGGCCAAGTCCACTTTCTTTCCTGCCGGCTTCGCCATGTCGTTTGCAGCAAAGTCTTTTCTCCTCTGAAGCGCACAGCCAGGAGGACAACTCCGGAATCGATATAGGTTGCAACCCATATGAATTCGTGTATGGATCAAGCCCAAAACATGATCGCCAAAGCAGGGCCGGCTTGCTATCATCCGCGCCATTCAGAGGGCCCGAATGCAACCACCTTCCTCCGGACTCCTTCTCGTCACGGGTGCCACCGGCAAAGTGGGCCGCGCGTTCATCCAGCGAGTACTGGAGGACGCCAGTCTTGATCGCTTCCGCGTGCGGGCGCTCTGCCACAACCGTGTGTTGCAGCCTCGCGAACGCCTGGAGTGCGTGCGGGGTTCCATTCAGGATCGCGCGGACGTGCAGCGCGCGCTCGAAAGCGTGACACACGTGCTGCACCTGGCCACAAGCAAGGAAACGCCGGACGAGGTGATGGATGTCGCCGTCAAGGGCATGTTCTGGTTGCTCGAGGGCTGCCGGACAAGCACCACCTTCCGGCAATTCGTGCTGGTCGGCGGCGACGCCGCTGTCGGGCATTTCCACTACGCGCACCCCGTACCGGTGGTAGAAAGCCAGCCGCATACCGCCTACCCTGGATGCTATGCCCTGTCCAAAGTACTGGAAGAAGTAATGCTCCAGCAGTACCAGGTCCAGTATGACCTGAACGGCTGCTGCCTGCGTGCACCCTGGATCATGGAGAAAGACGATTTCCGCTTCACTTTGTCTTTCGGCGACGACGTGTTCGGAGGCCCGCGCTGGCGGGACCTGGTGACAGAGAGCGAAGCGCGCGACCACGTTCGCAGCGGCGCCGTCCCGGTGATGCTTGATCCGGATGGTCAACCAGTGAAGCGCAACTTCGTCCATGTGTGCGATCTTGTGGATGCCATCTTGCTGGCCCTGGACGCACCACGCGCCCGGCAGCAACTGATGAACGTGTGCATGGACGAGCCGCTCGACTATGGCGAGCTTGGCACATACCTGGCACGCACGCGGGGCCTGCCGCTCGTGCCAGTCCGCACACCCTACCGCTCCACGTGGCTGGACAACACCAAGGCGAAGTTCCTGCTGGGCTGGCACCCCCAGTTCGACATGGCCCGGATGGTCGAGTCCGCGTGGACGTACCAACGAGCACCCGACGATCCTCGCATGGTCTGGTATCCCGGCTGAGTTCAGCCGCCCGCTACAGCACCGGGCGGTCAGTAAGGCAAGAGTGCTGCACCCGATCGAACAGATACGAAGACAGGAGACACAAGATGACCCCGATGAAACGACGCAGCTTTGCCGCCATCATGGCGGCCGCCGGCCTGGCATACGCCTGGGCGACACCGGCCTGGAGCCAGGCGAAAGGTAAGAAGCTGGTGATCGGCTTCGCGCAGACCGGCGCCGAAAGCGAGTGGCGCACAGCCAATACGGACTCCGTCAAGGCCGCTGCCAGCGCGGCCGGCTATGAACTGAAGTTCTCAGAYGCACAGCAGAAGCAGGAGAACCAGATCAAGGCAATCCGGTCCTTCATCGCCCAGAAGGTGGACGTCATCATCCTCGCACCGCTCGTCACGACGGGCTGGGATACCGTGCTGCGGGAGGCCAAGTCCGCCAAGATCCCCGTCATTCTGGAAAGCCGCAGTGTGGTGGTGAAAGATCCCTCCACCTGGACCACCTTCGTGGGTTCGGACTTCGTCGAGGAAGGCCGGCGCGCCGCGCAGTGGTTGCTTGATAACACCAAGAACACCACCGGCGACGTGAACATCGTCGAATTGCAGGGCACCGTGGGCTCCGATCCCGCGATCGAACGGAAGAAAGGCTTCGAGGAAGGGCTCAAAGCAAATCCTCGCTACAAGATCATCCGCTCGCAGACCGCCGACTTCACCCGCGCCAAGGGCAAGGAAGTCATGGAAGCCTTCCTCAAGGCTGAAGGCAAGAAGGTCAACGTGCTGTACGCACACAACGACGACATGGCCATCGGCGCGATTCAGGCCATCGAGGAAGCAGGCCTGAAGCCGGGCAAGGATATCCTCGTAATCGGCGTGGATGCGGTCAAGGGCGCCTTCGAGGCGATGATCGCCGGCAAGATGAATGTCAGCGTGGAGTGCAACCCCCTGCTTGGCCCCCAGCTGATGGAAGCGGCAGCCAAAGCCGCCTCGGGGCAAACGCTGCCGCGCTGGATCAAGTCGATCGAGGGTGTGTTCCCGGCCGAAGTAGCCGCCAAGGAATTCCCGAACCGCAAGTATTGACACTGACAGTCGGGCCCCGCTGCAAGCCACGGCGGCGGGCCCAGCTGTGGCTCATCATTCTCAGAGTCGCCGCGATGCCGTGAGCTACACCAGGCTGTGTGCCCAGACACCAGACGTCGTGAGATAGCAGGCGTACAGCGACGTCGTGGCCGTGATGAAAAGGCGGTTACCTCGCGGCCCGCCGAACTCTACATTGGCCACCGGCTCGGGAACGAGGATCCGGCCAAGCAGTTCGCCCTGCGGCGAGAAGCAATGCACGCCGTCTCCGGCGCTGGTCCACACATTGCCGCGCAGGTCCACGCGAAGGCCGTCCGGTATCCCAGCATCCACGGTGGCGAAGACTTCGCCGCCTCGCAGCCGGCCGCCGGCTGCCACGTCAAACACTCGAATGTGTCGCGGCCCCTGCGGATCATGTGATGCCCCGGAATCCGCCACATACAGCAGGGTGCCGTCCGGAGAAAACGCCAATCCATTGGGCTGCACGAAGTCCGTGGCGGCAACTTCCACTCGCCCGCTACCGGCGTCGACCCGGAACACGTAGCGGCCACCGTACTCGGGCTCGGCCGCATAACCCTCGTAATCGGACAGGATCCCGTAGGTCGGGTCGGAGAACCACACGGCGCCATCGGGCGCGACAACGGCGTCATTCGGCGAGTTCAGCCGCTTGCCTTCAAAGGCGCYTGCGATCACGATGCGCCGGCCATCGAGCTCGGTGCGGCTGACGCAGCGCGTGCCATGCTCGCAGCTGATCAGGCGGCCTTCGCCATCACGCGTATGGCCGTTGGCGAAGTTGGAGGGCCTGCGAAACTCTACTACGTTGCCCTCGCCTGCGCCGTCGGGCACCCACCGCAGGACGCGGTTGTTGGGGATGTCGCTGAACAGCAGGAAGTCGCCGGCCGGAAAATACACGGGGCCCTCTGCCCAACGCGTGCCGGTGAAGAGCTTTTCTACAAACCCGTTCGGCGGAACCAGTCCGCGAAAACGCACATCGTGCAGCAGGAAATCGCCCCGGATGCCATAGCGGTCAGCCAAGATCACCTCACCCTGGCCGAACGGCCATACAGCAGCAGCATGCACAGGATCAGCGCGCCATAGATGATCTGGCGGCCCGCCTCGGGCATCTGCAGAACCGCAAGCACGCTTTGCAGCAGCACGATGAACACTACGCCTGCAACAGTGCCCAGGTAGCTGCCGCGGCCGCCCAGGATGTTGGTGCCGCCCAGCACGACCGCGGCGATCGCGGGCAGTACGTAGGGATCACCCATGGCCTGGTAGGCGTTAGCCGAGTAGCCGGCGAGCAGTATGCCGGCGAGCGCTGCCAGAGCCCCGCAGGCCACGAAGCACAGCACGATGACTTTGCCGGTGCGCACGCCGGACAGGTAGGCGGCGCGCTCGGTGTTGCCGATGATGTACACGTAGCGGCCGATGGCAGTGCGCGTCAGCACCAGGTAGAACAGCAATGAGACGGCCACCCAGGTCCACACGGCATTGGGCACGCCAAACGTCCTGCCGACGCCCAGTGCACGCATCAGCTCGGTAGCGCCGTGCACCGGTGCATGCCCGCCCGAGTAAAGGACCATCAGGCCCTGCAGCACAGCGTTCGCGCCCAGCGTGAAAATCATCGAAGGGATGCGCAGGATCGCCACCCCCAACCCATTGACCAGGCCGATCAGCGCGCCGCAGGCGATGCCTGCGGGGATCGCCCAGCCGGCGCCATAGGTGGCGCCCGCGGCGGCGGCCATCATTGCCCCGGTGGTGATGGTCCAGGGCACCGACAGGTCAATGTGGCCCAACAGGATGACGGCCATGAGCCCGGCGGCTGTGATGCCAAGGAAGGCGGCGATCTGCAGTTGCAGCAGCAGGTAGCCCGGCATCAGGAAGTTGCTGTTGACGACGCTGGCGGCCAGCAGAAGGGCCAGCGAACACAGGGCCACCATGGCCGGCGGATTCAACAGCAGTCTCTGAAACACACGCTTGCTGGTGGCGGAGGAGCGCGGAGTGTCAACGGAGAGGCTGGTCATCAGAACAGGTCCAGGCGGTTTCGCAGGCGAAGCACGTGCAGCGCGCCGACGCATACAGCCGCCAGGAGGATGAGTCCTTCGAACAGCGGCTGCCAAAGCGCAGGCGCATTGAACACGAACAGCAGGTCGCCAATGGTGCGCAACACGAAGGCACCCAACACCGATCCCACCATGCCCCCTGCGCCCCCATAGAGCGAGGTTCCGCCGATCACGACCGCCGCGATGGAATTGAGGGTGTACAGGCCCGCCTGCGGCGAGCTGGCCTCGCCCGACAGGGAGATCAGCGACAGCAGCAACCCGGCAAGCCCGGAAAGCAGTCCCGCGGCGGTGTACGCGATGAATTTGGCCCGCTGCGACGGAACGCCCGAAAGATAAGCCGCCTGCTCGGACGACCCCACGGC
>NZ_JBFUAZ010000272.1:0-5385 GCF_056406035.1 Polaromonas sp. P1_E1_2
GCCCACGTTCAAGGCCCTTTACGGCAAGCGCCATTTCAGGAGCACGCTGGAAGACATTCTCGAGCGTAACGACACCGGATGGTGCGGCACCGCTGGTTGTGCGGCGCAGTCTGCTGCTGCGCTGAACCGGGCGCTGGATCGCCTCCAGGCAGCCTATGGGAACGACGTAGAGGCCTGGAGCTGGGGCAGGGCGCACTTCGCGCTGTCTGCCCACAAGCCATTTGGCAACGTGCCCTGGCTCGCTCAGTTCTTTGATGTCCGCGTTCCCACCGGTGGCGATACCTTTACCGTCAACGTGGGGCAGTACTGGGCGACCGGGGACGCGACGCCTTTCGCCAACAGGCAGGCCGCTTCTTTGCGGGCCGTGTATGACCTCGCAGACCTGGAGAACTCACGCTTCATTTACCAAACGGGGCAAAGCGGCCTTGTGTTTTCCGGACGCTATCGCGACATGAAGGAGCGCTGGGCCGCAGTGCAATACCGGCCGTTGCAGATGAACCCGTCAACCTACGTGCACCGGCTCACGCTGAATCCCTGAAGGGCTTTGAAGTCTCACGCCGGGATGGCGTCGACATTCAGCCGGTCCCAGTGGCGATGCTGGGCGATGGCTGTCATGAAGTCTTGGGAAACCTGCCCCTCAGTCACTTTGCGTGCATCGGCTATCAGGACTCCCGGCGTCGGCACGTGGATCAGCTCCGGGTCTTTGCCCAGACTGAAACCCAGGGTGCTTAACAGCTGGGCGCCGTCGTTGATGGCGCAAATCGTTTTGCAATGCTTGTAGGCCTCCAGCACGAAATGCACAGCTTCGCCCATGGCGGCCAGGGTGCCTATGCTGTCGCCTCCCCCGGGGATCAGCACTGCGTCGAACATCACGGAGGGCATATTCGTGAAAGTATGGTCCACCGCAAGCTGCCGGCCGGACGAAGTGCTGACTGTGCCGAGGTGTGGCGCGACGAGTTTGCACAGCGCACCAGCGTCCAGGAGGTCTTGCTGGATGCGCTTGAGGGCTGCGGCTTCGACGCCGTCCGCTACCAGGATGGCCACTTTGCGTGTCTTGACGCTGCCGCCGGTGCGGCCCACCATGCGCAATGCCGGGTCTTCCTCGATCTTGCTGGTGATGCGGTAGTCCCGGAAACCCAGCCTGCCGGATGCGGCCTTGGGATCCGGCGGATTGATGCCCAGCGGGGTTGCCACACGGGTTGCCAGTTTCAGGTCCACATGGGCCAGGTTGTCCACCATGCGCTGGCGGATTTCAGGGACCTCCACCTTGGAGAGCTCAAACCGGAATGCCGCAACGATATGGTCTTTTTCCACCGCGCTCTGGCTGTTCCAGAACAGTGCCGCCTGGGAGAAATGGTCGTCGAATGAAGGGCTGCGGCGCCTGATTTTGGGTGGCTCTACCTGGTCTGGGTATGACTGGAAGCCATGCGCTCCGCCATCGATCCTGAACTCTGTCCCATTGCCCAGCGTATTGGGCTCATACGCTACCCGTCCTTTGCTGATCGCCTGGCGGTGCATGCCGTCCCGCTGGAAGTTGTGCATCGGGCAGACGGCGCGGTTGATCGGAATCTCGTGGAAATTGGCGCCGCCCAGGCGTGACAGCTGCGTGTCCGTGTAGGAAAAAAGGCGGCCCTGCAGCAGCGGGTCATTGGAAAAATCGATGCCCGGCACCAGGTGGCCAGGGTGGAATGCCACCTGCTCGGTTTCAGCAAAGAAATTGTCGGGATTACGGTTCAACACCATCTTCCCGATGATCTGCACGGGCACCTGTTCTTCCGGGATCAGTTTGGTCGGGTCCAGGATGTCGAACCCCAGCTCGTCCTCCTTGCCTTCGTCCACGATTTGAACGCCCAGCTCCCATTCGGGAAAATTGCCGCTTTCGATGGCCTCCCACAGGTCGCGCCGGTGAAAGTCAGCGTCTTTGCCGGCAATCTTCTGGGCTTCATCCCATGCCAGTCCGTGAACGCCGAGCTTGGGTTTCCAGTGAAACTTCACAAAGTGCGAATCGCCACGGGCATTGATAAAACGAAATGCATGGACACCGAAGCCCTCCATCATGCGGAGGCTGCGCGGTATGGCGCGGTCTGACATGGCCCACATCAGCATGTGTGTGGTTTCGGGCATCAGCGAAGCAAAATCCCAGAAGGTGTCGTGGGCACTGGCCGCCTGGGGCATTTCATGGTGCGGCTCCGGCTTGACTGCATGGATCAGGTCCGGAAACTTGATGGCATCCTGGATAAAGAAAACGGGAATGTTGTTGCCGACGAGGTCGTAATTTCCCTCGGAGGTGTAAAACTTCACGGCAAACCCGCGCACGTCACGCACAGTATCCGCCGAGCCCCTGGAGCCGGCCACGGTAGAAAACCGCACAAATACCGGCGTTTCCACGTCCGGGTCCTGGAGAAAGGCGGCGCTGGTGTATTGGACCATCGACTTGTAGGGTTTGAAGTACCCATGTGCAGCGGAGCCTCGTGCATGGACAGCGCGTTCCGGAATGCGTTCGTGGTCGAAATGGGTGATTTTTTCGCGAAGGATGAAATCCTCCAGCAGGGTAGGGCCACGCACGCCCGCCTTCAGCGAGTTATGGTTGTCCGGAATCTGCAGGCCCTGGTTGGTGGTCAGGGCCGCGGCCGGGCCGGTGGAGAACCCCTCAAGCTGCGACTTTTTGTCTTTTGCACCTTCCGCATTTCGGCCAGGGTTGATAGCGTTGCGCTTGGATGGCGGCATGAAAAGTCTTTCTTCTTAAAAGATGGCGTCAGGGGCGGGTGAAAGGAGGGTGCGCCTGGGGCTTTTGGTAGCAGGYGGGCCGGCGGTTTGGCCGGCGCAATATGGCCGTCACGTATCGAGCAAACCTTCCAGCCCCTTCACGCAGGCCAGCAGTGCCAGTGCGGCAACGGTGCCGGCCAGGCACCAGCCCATGAGTTCCTGAAATGCGTCAGCAAGGCCATCGGGCAACAGCATTGAACACAAAAACAGGCTTGCTGCGCAGACCAGTGCGGTGAGAAATGCATGGACGAGGTCGATATCCCGGGGGCTTGCATGAATTCGCCAGGCGGTGAGCAATCCTGCTGCCATGCCTGCCAAAAGTCCGCCCATCAGTTTCATGGTGATTCCCCGTGTGGTTTGCGCTCCACCGGTTGTGTCCCGGTGTCGTTGTCTGGTGCATAGACCATACGGGCCGGCAGATCCATATTCGGTAGCCGGATGCCGGTGCACCCTGTAAGGCCTTTCTTCTCCTTGCGTAAGACATGGCTTACCGTTTTAGCGTGTGCAAAGTGTTCATGTAGACGTCAGGTTTCAGGCGCCTTGGCGGCGCGCTGGCCTTTTCTCCTACACGGGCATGCTCGTCCCTCCGGCAGAAACCGGAAGACGCTTCGCTTAAATTTGCAGCCATGAAAGACATCCAGGCCCAGTTACAGACGGGGATACGCCGATGACGTTGCCAAAAATGAAAACCTATGTCGTAGAGGACAACCCGACCATCCGCGAAAACCTGATCAGTACGCTGGAAGAACTCGCTCCGGTAGAAGCGGTTGGCACGTCTGATACTGAAGAGCAGGGGGCAGAGTGGTTGACGCGCAATGACGCGCAATGGGATCTGGCCATCGTCGACCTCTTTCTCAAGAAAGGAAGCGGTCTCGGGGTGTTGCAGGCTTGCCGCGCCCGCAGGCCGCTTCAAAAAATAGTGGTATTCAGTAACTACGCAACACCCGAGATGCGCAGGCGCTGTGCGGAGTTGGGTGTCGATGCGGTATTTGATAAATCGACTGAAATTGACTGCCTGCTTGCTTACTGCGTGACTCAAAGCCAAAAACTGGACCAGGTTGCGAATGACGAATCCGCGCTCCAGCGAGCCTGAAGGAGGACAGCATGAACGAATCCGCAGTGTTAACGGGCCAGTCCACAGAGGACGCTGTTTACCGTTCCGGTGCAGGTCCACGCAAGCTGTCAGAAGATATTTTTCCGTCCGCCGAAGAGGCGGTATTGGCGGAGCAAGCCCATGGAACAGGCGGTTTTTCGTCCGACAACCAAGCGACCCGACCGCTGGTAGCTCGGGCCAACGACAAGCGAGCCCCCCTTATGGGTTCTATTCGGACCCAGGTCGCGGAATACCCGTGCCGTTCGGCATTGATGGCCGCCGCCGCCGGCGCCTTGGCCATGATCGTGCTGCGATCACAGTTGCGTCGCCGCGCCGGTTCGCACTTGCCACGCTGGATCAGATAACTCCCTGGCCCCGGAGCATCCAATGCGACTTCATGTTCCCGTTCCGGAACCCAGTCCCGGCACCCCGGGCATCCATATTCCCACCGAGGTGCCGCCGGTGATTATTCCTCCTGCGCCTGGCACGCCCCCGGAGGTCAATGATCCACCGCCGGAGCCGACGCTACCGATTCGCGAGCCGGCGACCAACGTGCCACCGCAGGCGGTTTAACCATAGCTCTGGCTGTGCGGGCACTCGTCGGCACAGCCTACAGGGCGGCCTGCTGCCGCTGGTATTCAGCCCTTTTCATGGTGAGATAAGTGTTCTTGTCTACCTCATGAAGCTGCCGCGCGTACTGCTCCGTGGCATCAAACCAATACAGCATGCGCGCTTCAAGTTGCTGCGCGGCTGGTTTGTCCACAGCGGCGAGGTAGGCTTCAATCGCCAGGTAGTAACGCATGGTGTTGCGCTCTACCGCTCCACGCATTCCGCCTACATGCGTCATGTTCTGGTCTTGCCGTATTGGAGTGAATCCCACTTTTCCACTGCCCACGGTGGCAAGGTAGCCCTGCATGGCCAGGCGGCTGGTGATGCCGTAGCCATAGGAATAACCCAAATGAATAAAGGTTTTTCCACCAGGCAGTGGAACCGCCTGCAGTTCGATTCGGTAATTGCTGGTTCCCAGCGGACCTTTGTCGGCGTTGAGTTGGGCACCCAGATAGTCGGAAGAGCTGGCAACCAGCCGATAGTTGAATTGCAACACGAATGCGTCTTCCAGCTGCTGGGCGGTTTTTTTGCCGATGTTCATTTTCAGAGTGCTGGGGCTGCTGTCCGAACTGGCGTGGCAGTATTTGGTGTTGATGTGGAGCATCAGCATTTCGCACCAGCGATTGGGACTTTTGAACGTGGCGCTAACCGTATTGAAAGGGGAATTCAGTACAGCGTATGCACTTCCACTGACCGTGTTGGTACCTTCTGAAGACTCCAGAAAAAGCGGCCTGTGGTAGGCGTTCTGCGCTAGCTGCCCTGCCAATGCCATGTGCTTTTCCAGCAGGGCTGCGGCGTGGGGTTCCGCCGAAACAGCGGGAGCTTGCTGTGCTTGCGCGGCAGCCGGCAGCAGGTATGTGCCCAATGCCAGGCAACAGGTGACCACGAGGGTTTGAATGTTGCTCATGGTCTCAGTG
>NZ_JBFUAZ010000273.1:0-5371 GCF_056406035.1 Polaromonas sp. P1_E1_2
ATTTAATTGGTTTTATTGGATTTACAAATTTTTTTCAAGGAAGCGTGAAGAGGAGGCGTCATTTGGACTTTCACGCAGCGATGCATTCATTTTGACGCTGCTTCTTTCTAGTGGTGACGCCGGATTGGTTGGCCGAAAAGGACATGCCTTGGGTCGATTCATCAGGCCTGTTCCAATGAGCAGGTGGGCGTCGTAACCAGAAGGATTTACATCGACGGTTCAGGCAATCTCTAGCGTGTCAGGCACGGAAATTGTTTGCATCGAAGGGCGCAGCACGTTACAATAAGAGCTTCACGACCAAATGGGCGGGTTTTCACCGCCCATTTTTTTTGGGCGTTTGTTTTTGAACATACGGATTAAGAGCGGGTTTAAGAGACTGAATGGCATTGCAAGAGACGATTGAGCAAACTGTGACGGGGCTGGGCTACGAGCTGGTCGAGATCGAACGCACCGGCGGTGGTTTGCTGCGCGTCACGATCGACATGTCTTACGTCAAGGGTGCCGAACAGTTCATCAATGCCGAGGACTGCGAAAAAGTCACCCGCCAGCTCCAGTTTGTCCTGGAAGTCGAAGGCGCCGAATATGCGCGGCTGGAAGTCAGTTCCCCCGGCATCGACAGGCCCTTGCGCAACGAAAAAGATTTTGAGCGTTTTGCCGGTGAGTTGATCGACATCACGCTCAAGGCTCCTATTGGCGTGGCTGCCAGCGCCGGTTCAACCGTCGCGGCCAGCCGCAAGAAGTTTCGCGGCACGCTGGAGCGTGTCGTGGCCGCGGACGGCGTGGCCGGCTGGCAGATCGTGTGGAGCGATGAGCCGGCCGTCAAACCCGGCCGGAAGGTCAGTAAGAAGAAGGTTCCCGCACCGCTGCAGGCGTTGGGTTTTACCCTCGATGAAATTCAACAGGCGCGCCTCGCGCCCGTGGTTGATTTCAAGGGGCGTAAACCCAAAATAACGCCTGGTGCCGAACCCTTTGCAGAGAATTAATTTCAAGAAATGAAGAAAGGCAGGCTTGTGAAATGAATCGCGAACTGTTGATGTTGGTTGATGCCATCTCGCGTGAAAAAAATGTGGAACGTGACGTCGTTTTTGGCGCCGTCGAGCTTGCGCTCGCCTCGGCCACCAAGAAGGTGTACGAAGGCGAAGTGGACATCCGCGTGGCCGTCGACCGTGACAACGGCAATTACGAGACCTTCCGCCGCTGGCTGGTGGTGCCTGACGAAGCCGGCCTGCAGAACCCCGAAGCCGAAGAGCTGGTCAGCGACGCACGCGACGAGATTGCCGACATCGAAGAAGGCGACTACATCGAAAAGCCGGTGGAAAGCCTGCCCATCGGCCGTATTGGCGCGCAAGCCGCCAAGCAGGTCATTCTGCAGAAAATCCGTGACGCCGAGCGCGAAATGCTGCTCAACGACTTCATGTCGCGCGGCGACAAGATTTTTGTTGGCACCGTCAAGCGCATGGACAAGGGCGACATCATTGTCGAATCCGGCCGTGTGGAAGGCCGCCTGCGCCGTTCCGACATGATCCCGAAGGAAAACCTGCGCTCCGGCGACCGCGTGCGCGCCATGATCATGGAAGTTGACACGACCCTGCGCGGCGCGCCCATCATCCTCTCGCGCACGTCGCCCGAGTACATGATCGAGCTGTTCCGCCAGGAAGTCCCTGAAATCGAACAAGGCCTGCTGGAGATCAAATCCTGCGCCCGTGACCCCGGTTCCCGCGCCAAGATCGCCGTGCTGTCGCACGACAAGCGTGTCGACCCGATCGGCACCTGCGTCGGCGTGCGCGGCACCCGTGTCAACGGCGTGACCAACGAGCTCGCCGGCGAGCGCGTGGACATCGTGCTGTGGAGCGAAGACCCGGCCCAGTTCGTGATCGGCGCGCTGGCCCCGGCCAACGTGTCGTCCATTGTGGTCGACGAAGAGCGCCACGCCATGGACGTCGTCGTCGATGAAGAAAACCTGGCCATTTCGATCGGCCGCGGCGGCCAGAACGTGCGCCTTGCCGCCGAGCTGACCGGCTGGAAGATCAACATCATGACGGCCGATGAATCTGCGCAAAAGCAGGCGACCGAGACCGATTCCAGCCGCAAGCTGTTCATGGAAAAGCTCGACGTGGACGAGGAAATCGCCGACATCCTGATCTCCGAAGGCTTCACCAGTCTCGAAGAAGTGGCTTATGTGCCGCTGCAGGAAATGCTGGAGATCGAGTCCTTCGACGAAGACACCGTCAATGAGCTGCGCACGCGCGCCAAAGATGCGCTCTTGACGATGGAAATCGCCAAGGAAGAAAATGCCGAAGGCGTGTCGCAGAACCTGCGCGACGTCGAAGGCCTCACGCCAGAGCTGATCGCCAAACTGACAGAAGCGGGCATCCATACCCGCGACGACCTGGCCGATCTGGCCGTGGACGAACTTACCGATATCACCGGCCAGTCTTCGGACGAAGCCAAAGCCCTGATCATGACCGCACGCGCCCATTGGTTTACCGATGAACCCGCTGCCGCTGACACCCCTGCACCTGCAGCGGCCCAAGAGCAATGATCATGGAGGCCAGCAGGAAAAAAACATATGTCCAGTACCACTACCGTCGCTGAATTCGCAGCTGAACTCAATAAATCTCCCGCCACCCTGATCGAGCAATTGACCAGCGCGGGTGTCGCCAAGGCGCAAGCCAGCGACCCCTTGTCCGAAGCGGACAAGCAGAAGCTTCTCGGCTATCTGCAGGCCAGCCATGGCACCGTCACGGCCGAGCGCAAGAAGATCACCCTGGTGAAAAAATCCACCAGCGAGATCAAGCAGGCCGATGCCACCGGCAAGGCACGCACCATCCAGGTGGAAGTGCGTAAAAAGCGTACCTTTATCAAGCGTGACGACGGCTCCGACCAGCCTGCGGAAGAAGTGCAGCCTGAAGTGGCCGCTCCGCCGGCACCTCCCGTCATCGACGATGCCGAGCTGATTCGCCGCGAAGAAGAAGCCAGCCGCCACGCAGAACTGCTGCGCCGCCAGGAGCAGGAGCTTGCTGAAAAACGCCGTCTTCGCGAAGAGCAGGACGCCAAGGATGCTGCGCGCGAGCAGGAGCGCCTGGCCGCCGAGCAAACCGCCCAGGCGGCTGCTGCAGCCGCCGAGGCCGTGGTCAAGAAAGCCAAGCCAGCCGGAAAAGCCAAGGAAGCCGCGCCAGTAACAGCTGAAGCCACCAAGGCCGCTGAAACCGCTGCGGCCGTACAGGCCACGAAGGCTGCCGATGCCGCGGCTGCCGCTGCAACTGCCAAGGCCAAAGCCACCGCCGAATTCCAGGCTGACGCGGYCAAGGCGCAAGAGCTCCAGGACCGCCGCCGCAAGGCCGAAGCAGAAGCTGCCGGCATTCGCGCCATGATGTCCGCGCCCAAGCGCGTTCTGGTGCCCCACGTCGATCCCAAAGCCGCCATCAAGGGCACGCTGCACAAGCCGGCCGGCGCGCCGGGTGCCGCAGCCAAACCGGGTGCGCCGGCCGCTGCGGGTGCCCCTGGTGCCGCTGGCAAGAAGGAAGTCAAGTCGGAGAACCTGTCTTCGACATGGAAAGACGACGCCGCCAAGAAGAAGGGCATTCCAAGCCGTGGCGCACCCGTTGTGCCCGGCCGTGGCAATTTCCGTGGCGGCCCGCGTGGCCGCCGCAATGACCGTGAAGCACGTCCGGAATCCACCTTCGTGGCGCCGACCGAATTCAAGGTCATTGAAGTGCACGTGCCTGAGACGATCACCGTGGCCGAACTCGCGCACAAGATGAGCGTGAAGTCATCGGAAGTGATCAAGCACCTGATGAAGCTTGGCCAGATGGTCACCATCAACCAGCCGCTGGACCAGGACACTGCCATGATTGTGGTGGAAGAAATGGGCCACAAGGCCGTGACGGCTTCGCTGGACGACCCGGAAGCCTTTGCCGACGAAGACGTGCAAGGCCAGCAGGCCGAGTTGTTGCCGCGTGCGCCGGTTGTGACGGTCATGGGTCACGTTGACCACGGCAAGACCTCGCTGCTCGATTACATCCGCCGCGCCAAAGTGGCCTCCGGTGAAGCGGGCGGCATCACCCAGCACATCGGTGCCTACCACGTGGAAACCCCGCGCGGCATGGTGTCCTTCCTGGATACCCCGGGCCACGAGGCGTTTACCGCCATGCGTGCCCGTGGCGCCCAGGCGACCGACATCGTGATTCTGGTGGTGGCGGCTGACGACGGCGTGATGCCGCAGACCAAGGAAGCCATCAAGCATGCCAAGGCGGCCGGTGTTCCCATCGTGGTGGCGATCAACAAGATCGACAAGCCTGGTATCAACATGGAGCGCGTCAAGGGCGAGCTGGTCACCGAAGAAGTGATTCCCGAAGAGTTCGGCGGCGACGTTCCTTTTGTCGGTGTCTCGGCCCATACTGGCKCCGGTGTCGATGCCTTGCTCGAACAGGTGCTGCTGCAGGCAGAAGTGCTTGAACTCAAGGCGCCGGTGGATGCGCTGGCCAAGGGCCTGGTGATCGAAGCCCGCCTCGACAAGGGCCGTGGCCCCGTGGCGACTGTGCTGATTCAGGCGGGAACGCTGAAAGCCGGCGACGTGGTGCTGGCCGGTTCGACCTATGGCCGCGTGCGCGCCATGCTGGACGAAAACGGCAAGCCGATCAAAACGGCGGGTCCGTCGATTCCAGTGGAAATTCAGGGTCTGACGGAAGTACCGCAGGCTGGTGATGAATTCATGGTCATGCTCGACGAGCGCCGTGCCCGTGAAATCTCCACCTACCGTGCCGGCAAGTTCCGCAATACCAAGCTGGCCAAGCAACAGGCCGCCAAGCTGGAGAACATGTTCTCCGACATCGGCGCCGGTGAAGTGAAGATGCTGCCCATCATCATCAAGGCCGATGTGCAAGGCTCGCAGGAAGCGCTGGCCCAGTCGCTGCTGAAGCTCTCGACCGAAGAGGTCAAGGTCCAGCTCGTGTACTCCGGTGTCGGCGGCATTTCCGAGTCCGACGTCAATCTGGCGATTGCCTCCAAGGCCGTGGTGATCGGGTTCAACACCCGCGCCGATGCCCAGGCCCGCAAGCAGGCCGAAAACAACGGCGTGGACATTCGCTACTACAACATCATTTATGACGCTGTGGACGAACTGCGCGCCGCGATGTCGGGCATGCTAACGCCGGACAAGAAGGAAGAAGTCATCGGCAATGCCGAGATTCGCCAGGTGTTCAAGGTCAGCAAGATCGGCTCGATCGCCGGCTGTATGGTCACCGCCGGGGTGGTTCGCCGCACCGCGCGCCTGCGCCTTCTGCGCGAAAACGTGGTCGTCTTCACGGGCGAACTCGACTCGCTCAAGCGCTTCAAGGACGACGCCAAGGAAGTCAAGGAAGGCTTCGAG
>NZ_JBFUAZ010000274.1:0-5328 GCF_056406035.1 Polaromonas sp. P1_E1_2
TGCCTGAAGGGCGAGCGCGTTGTCCACGTCGATGTCGATGAACCCGACCTTCGCATCTTGCGCTGCGAACTGCCGCACCAGGGTGGCACCGATGCCGGTCGACCCCCCGGTGATGAGGACGGACCGGTCTTTCAGGCTGGGATAGTGGGTTTGCATGTTCATGTGAATCGTCTCCTAAATTGCGATGTGCAGCGGCGGGGGGTACGCGCGATGCTAGGCTCGGCTCGGGCCCGGCACCAATTCAATTTCCGGCGCGAGCGATAGCAATCTGCGCATCGTGCGCTCGTGGATGCACGCCTCAGGGGACGGGGTCAGTCCCCCACCCAACGCAGCTCGGAGGCGCGCAGATGGGCGAGCATGGCAGCCTGTGCGGCTATCGGATCGCGTGCATCCAGAGCGCTGAGAATAGCTTCATGTTCCTTCAGCGCAGCCTTCCAGGTGCGTGGGTTCTCGTATTTCGAAGACAGCTTGGCCGAGATCGGGCTGTGCCGTTCRTCGAACAACTCGGCGATGATGCGGGCCATCACGGAATTACCACTCATCTGCGTAAGCGTCATGTGAAAGCGTCGATCAAGATCCAGCGGGGCGCGGTTGCGATCCGTTTCAGCCCTCATTCTCGTGACGATCGTCCTAAGCTGCTTGAGCTGCTCAGGGGTGCCGCGCGCGCAGGCAAGGATCACCACCGCGCTCTCCAGGGCGGAGCGCGTCTGCATCAGTTCCCTTGGGCTCTCGCCGAGTGCGGGTGTGGCCTTCCCGGAAGTGCGTTTGGGTTGCGGGCAGACGTAGACACCCGAGCCGCCACGGATCTCGACACTGCTCTGGACGTCCAGGGCGATCAATGCCTCGCGCAGCGAAGGGCGGGACACGCCCAGGAGCAATGCCAGCTCGCGCTCGGCCGGCAGACGGTCGCCGACCTGGAACGATCCTTTGGCGATCAGTTCCCTGATCTGATCGGCGATCTGCTGATACAGGCGACGGGGTTCGGCAGGCTTGGTAACTCTCATGGCGGGGAAGGTGTAACGAAAGGATCATACCGTCGGGCGGTGCCCCTGCGTGGCCATGGCCGGTAAGTTGTGGTGGAAAAACCTTGTCTGGTCAGACCAAAATTGGTACATTCAAAAAAATTGGCATGACCAAATTTATCAACCTTCAACGCTTCGACCTCGCTTCGATCCGGCTCGTGGTGCTTTGCGCCGAGTCCGGTTCATTGTCGGAAGCTGCGCGCCGCTGTCACTTGTCCCTGTCGGGCGCCAGCCACCGGCTGAAGGCTTTCGAGGATGCGGTGGGGGAGCCCGTCTTCCAGCGCCACCGCCGGGGGTTGCGCATCACCATCCGTGGGCGCCACGTGGTGTACTGCGGCATGCAGCTTCTGAACTGGGTCGACCGCCTGGCCGGGCCGGCCTTGTTTGATGGCGAGATGCCGGAACTAATTTTGAACGGAGTATCAGAGGCTGCGAAAGTACCGCTTCCGCTGCTGGGGGTCTCCCCAGGTTTTCCGAGATTCGAAAGTTGGCCGCCGAGAGTGGTCAGTCCAAATTAGCAGATATATAGTTACCCGTCTGACCGCTGCGCAGGGCCAATCATGCTGACGTGATCTGTGCAGGAACGCGGATTCCAGTTTATCGCCCACGGTGGCAAGTACGTCCTCGTTTCCATCGTCCGCGACAGCATTACTTTCTCCGATCCTGAGTTCCACAAGCGCGAAGCCACGTTACTTGGCGGCCGCAACGCGACGATCGAGGACTTCCGGATTGTCATGTCGCCCCGCTCCTGGAGCTCGCCGTCGGTGTTGGTGTCKCAGGCAGGCTGACCCGCCTGCGGCGCCTTGGGGCCTGAGGGGGCGACGCAGCCTTCGAAGCGGCGCAAGTCAAGGGAAAGCCCTGATGCGGTCCGATATGGCCAGACCAAAAATGAATTGATCAAGTTTTGCCCTGGCCAAATGCTTCGCGCAATCCTGCGCCGTTGTCAGCTCGCCGGCTTCAGAGACCGGCACACTCTAAACAGGAGACAAGCATGCAAACGAGACGAGATATTCTGGCCGCGGGCGCGGCCGCAACACTGGCCGGCCTGGGCGCGCCGGCGTTGGCCCAAACCTACGAGCCGGCCTGCTTCAAGCCGTTCTCCGGCAACACGAAGACCATCCAGTATCCGGCCAAGAAGGGACCGTACCGCATCGCATTGGCCAATGGTTATGCCGGCAACAGCTGGCGCATCCAGATGATCAAGTCGCTGAAGGCTTATGCAGCAACGCCGGAGATGAAGCCGCACATCAAGGAGCTGAAGGTCGTGTCCACCGGTACGGACGTGGCTGCGCAGCTGGGCGCCATCGACAACTTCATCAACGCGGGCTTCGACGCCATCCTCACGATCGCGGTGTCGCCCACCTCGTTCAAGCCGGTGATCAAGCGCGCCAAAGAGGCTGGCGTCGTGCTGATCCCGTTCGACAATGTGCTCGACACCGACGAGGTGATCCAGGTGAACGAAGACCAGCTGGAAATGGGCCGCCTGATGGGCCGCTGGCTGGAGAAGAACGGCGTGACCAGCGGCAAGGTTCTGGAGATTCGCGGCTTGCCGGGCAACTCGGTGGACCGCGACCGCCATCTCGGTTTCCGCGAGATCATGGACAAGCACAAGCAGGTCCAGATTATCGAAGTGGTGGGCAACTGGGACGACGGCACTTCGCAGAAGGTAGCGGCCGACGCGATTGCCGTGCATGGCCGCTTCAACGGCATCTACACGCAGGCTGGATCCAACGGCACCATTCGTGCGCTGATCGAGGCCAAGCACCCGTTCGTGCCCATCGGTGCGGAAGGGGAAAATGGCTTTCGCAAGATGGTCCATCAGTACCATAAGGACGGCCTCAAAGGCGCTTCGGCCGCGCAGTCGCCTGGCCTGGTCTCGGTGGCCCTGAAGGCGGCCATCGCCGCACTGCAAGGCCAAAAGCTGCCGCAGTACATCTCGGTGCCCATTCCCTACGTCGAATACCAGAACATGGCACCGGGAAAGAACTTCTACCCGGATTTACCCGACACCTTCTACGTGGCCAACGAGTTTCCGCCTTGCAACATCAACCTGACGGCGCCGGACATCATGAAGCAGAGCGAGGGAAATACCTGAGATCAGCCTTGGAGTTTTAACGCCGGGCTGTGTGGCCGCGCCCGGCATTTTTCCTGTTTGGAGGCTTTTCTTTCCGTGACCCAGAAACCCTTGCTCGAACTCCAGGGCATCACCAAGCGCTACGGCGGCGTATGTGCGCTTGACAGCGCGGACTTCGCTTGTACGGCAGGTGAAATTCACGCTGTTCTGGGCGAGAACGGTGCCGGCAAGTCGACCTTGATCAAGATCATCGCCGGCGTCGTTCAGCCCGACGCGGGCCGTATCCTGCTGGACGGCAAGGAACTGCGGCTGGACTCTCCGAACTCCGCGCGCGAGCGCGGTATCGTTTGTGTGTTCCAGGAGCTGTCGCTGGTCCCGGACTTGTCCGTGTGCGACAACATTTTCCTGTCCAGGCCCCCGGTGAAGTACGGCCTGATCGACGCCAAGACTCAACAAGAGCGAGCTACCGAGCTGCTTTCCCTGCTGGGTTGCAGCGACATCCATCCCATGGACCGCGTGCGCGACCTGCCGCTATCCCGCCGGCAGGTCGTCGAAATTGCCAAGGCGCTAGGCGCGCAGCCGCGCCTGCTCATCCTGGACGAGGCGACCTCCGCCCTCAGCAGCGAAGACGTGGAACGCCTGTACCGCCTGCTCTTCAGTCTGCGAGACCAGGGCGTCGCAGCGCTGTTCATCTCGCACCGCATGCACGAGGTCAAGGCGCTCGCCGGTACCTGTTCGGTTTTTCGCAGTGGTCGCCGCGTCGACACGTTTGCCAACGGCACGCGGACCGACGCTGAAGTGGTGCAACTCATGATCGGTCGTGACGTCGCCAAGTCGTACCCGCCCAAGACCGGTCCGGCCACGGATGCGCGACCGGCTGTCACGGTCAAGTCCTTGAGCTGGGAGCCCAGCCTCCGGGACATTTCGCTGGAGATTCTGCGAGGCGAGATTGTCGGCTTGGGAGGGCTGGACGGACAGGGGCAGCGCGAATTGCTGCTGGCGCTTTTCGGCGTGCTTAAGGGTGTGCACGGCGAAATCGAGGTTTTTGGTCAACCGGTCACCAATCTGGCGCCACACATATGCAAGCAACCCGGACTGGGGATCGCCCTCATCCCGGAGGATCGCAAGACCGAAGGGTTGGTCTTGCCCATGAGTATCCGTGAGAATGCGAGCCTTGCCCAGCTGGAGGCGCTCACGCGCTACGGCTTGCTGAGCCCGGGGGGCGAGCAGGCGGCCGTGGCGCAGATGGTGGACAAGTTGCGCATCAAGATCGGTTCCGTGGAAGACCCGGTGCAGACCTTGTCCGGGGGCAACCAGCAGAAGGTGGTGATCGCCAAGTGGCTGATGACCCAGCCGCGCGTGCTCCTGCTGAACGATCCCACACGCGGCATCGATGTGGCCACCAAGCAGGAAATCTATGTCCTGCTGCGCCAGCTTGCTTCCCAGGGCGTGGCCATCCTGCTCTACTCCACCGACTACGAAGAACTGATCGGCCTGGCGGACCGCATCCTGATCATGTACGAAGGACGCATCGTGCGCACGCTTGTCGGGGAGGAGATCACCGAGCAGGCGATTGTGGCCTCATCCCTCAACGTATCCCTCGCTTCAACCGAACCGGAGGCCGTCACATGAACAGGGAAGAATGGCTGCGAGGGCTGCGCCGCAACAGTGGTCCGCTGAGTGCGCTGGTGGTGTTCATCCTGATGTTTTCGCTGTACCTGCTGGAGCATCCGCGCTCGATATCGGTCGGCATCGTCACCACGGCCTCGAACAAGGCGGCGCTGCTGGCCATCGTTGCGATGGCCCAGACCCTGCCTGTCATCACGCGCGGCCTGGACCTCTCCGTGGGGATGGTGATGGTGCTCACCAGTTGCCTGGCCTCCGTCGTGGTGAACGGTGCGCCTTGGCAAGTGGCACTCGGGGTGGTGCTGGTATTGGCCTCCGGGGCGGCGGCCGGTGCCCTGAATGGTGCAATCGTCGTATTCGGGCGCCTGCAGCCGATCATCGTCACGCTCGCCACGGGCGCAGTGTTCTTCGGCCTGGCCTTGCTGCTGCGTCCTGCGCCGGGCGGGGAGGTCAGCGAGGGCTTGTCAGACGCGCTGACCGGTCGTCTCTTCGGCACGATTCCCACAACGCTGGTGTTGCTGGCCGCGGTCATCGTGCTGGGCTGGATGCCCTTCAGGCGCACGGTCATCGGCCGCGCCTGTTATGCCGTGGGGTCGTCCGAGCAGG
>NZ_JBFUAZ010000275.1:0-5307 GCF_056406035.1 Polaromonas sp. P1_E1_2
AGATAGGTCACTACTTTAGCGGAAGCCAGCAACGCAACAGCCGGTAATTTGTCACCTTTTGCATCATCCAGCCCACAACACTCGCCAATTTCCGCTATCTCACCCTTCCTATTCCCGCACCCGCCCGGTGGCATCAATCAGGCTGAGCTCCACCAGTTTGGAGCCCACGCGGTCCCCGTCAAAGTGAACCCGAAAGCCGCCCAGGCTCAGCTCCTGCATGGTGTCCAGTGCCTTGCGCARTTTGACGCGGGTCGGGTCCTTTCCGGCCTTGCGCAGCGCTTCGACATASGTCCAGGCRGCGATGTAGCCTTCGAGCATGTACACATTGGGTTTGCCCAGTTTGGCCGCTGTAGCGTCGGCCTGCAGTTCACGGACCAGGACGCTCTTGGCGTTGTCCGACTTGGGTGTGACGCGCACCACCACCACACCGGCACCGGCTGCACCCAGCTGCTCGGCCAGCAGGCTTTCGCCAGTGCTGGAAAAGCCGTAGATGGGCCCCCGAAAGCCTTTGGCACGCAAATCGCGTATCGCGCTGGCGGCGCCGGAAGCGTCGCTGATGACCAGTACGGATTCAGGCTTCTTGCCCAGAATCTGTTCAACGCTCGTGGCCACACTGCCGCCCGAGAGGGCCGACTTGGCCACCAGGTTGGCGCCCAGCCCGCCCATGGTGCGCTCGGCCGAATCCAGCGCCGCCATTGACTCGGCATCCTTGCCGTGCAGGATGGCCAGCTTGCGCATGCCCAGGGTTTCGGCATGCCGCGTGATCATGGCGGCTTCTTCCGAATAACCGGGCCGGACCGAATACACGTTKGGATAGAGCGAGCCGCGCAGCTCGTCGGCGCCGGCCATGGGGGCGAACAGCAAAATGTCGGTGTCTTTCAACAGCGGATTGACGGCCGTGACCTGTGGTGAGCCGTAGTAACCGAAGAGCGAAAACACCTTCTGGTCCAGCAGCTTGCGGGTGTTGGCCGCGGCGGTATCGGGGTTGCCCGCATCGTCCAGCGTGGTCAGTTCGATCTTGCGGCCGTTGACACCGCCGCCGGCATTGACGTGGTCGAAATAAAGGCGCGCGCCCTGGGCAAACGGCACAGCCAGCGTGCTGCCGGGCCCGGTCATGGCCAGGGATTGCCCCAGGGTGACAGCGGTTTTACTGATGCCATCTTCGGCATACACCCCCGGCGCCATCAGGGCGGCCAGTGCCGCTACCATGGTGATCCTGGCCAGCACGCGGAATGAATGCATTCCTGTTTTTGTTGTCATGTCGTCTCCTCATCCCCGGGGGCCGGTATGCCTGCCAATATAAAGTTGAACCATGAGCAATACCATCAGCATCTCCCCTATGGCCAAGGCCGAACCTGACACCGGGCTGAAGCCTGCGGCCCTGCAGGTGCTGGGCGCCTGCCCGCACGACTGCCCGGACACCTGCTCGCTGCTGACCACGGTGGAAGATGGCGTGGCCATTCGTGTGCAGGGCAACCCGGACCACCCCCACACCGGCGGCGTGCTGTGCAACAAAGTCTCTCGCTACACCGAACGCACCTACCACCCTGAGCGCCTTTTGCATCCACTCAAACGCAGCGGGCCCAAGGGCAGCGGGCAGTTTGAACCCGTGAGCTGGGAAGCGGCGCTGGCCGACATTGCGGCCCGCCTCAAAGCCATCGCAGCGCGCAACCCCGAGGCCATCGTGCCTTACAGCTATGCCGGCACCATGGGCCAGGTGCAGGGTGAAAGCATGGCGGGCCGGTTTTTCAACCAGCTCGGCGCGTCACTCCTGGACCGCACCATCTGCTCATCAGCCGGCGGCGAGGCCCTCACGCAAACACTGGGCGGCAAGGTCGGCATGCGGGTGGAGTTTTTCGCCGAATCGAAACTCATCATCATCTGGGGCAGCAACTCCATCGGCAGCAACCTGCACTTCTGGCGTTATGCACAGCAGGCCAAACGCGACGGCGCCAAGCTGGTATGCATCGACCCGCGCAAAAGCGAAACCGCCGAGAAATGCCATGAGCACATCGCCCTGCTGCCGGGCACCGACGCGGCGCTGGCACTGGCGCTGATGCACGAACTGATCACCCACGACTGGCTCGACCATGACTACATCGCGCAGCACACCCTGGGCTGGCAAGACCCCGACGGCGGACTGCGCGAACGTGCGCTGCAGTGGCCTCCCGAACGCGCGGCACAGGTCTGCGGCGTGCCGGCGGAACAGATCCGATCGCTGGCCCGCGACTATGGCGAATGCTTCGTCAACCGGCAGCCTGCAGCGATCCGCCTGAACTACGGCATGCAGCGCGTGCGCGGCGGCGGCAATGCGGCGCGCGCCATTGCCTGCCTGCCCGCGCTGACGGGTGCGTGGCGGCACCGGGCCGGCGGCGTGCTGCTCAGCAGCTCGGGCCTGTTCCCGGTCGACAAAGCTGCCCTGCAGCGGCCCGACCTGCTGCAGGACCGCCAGCCGCGCACCATCAACATGAGCACCATCGGCAACGCCCTGCTGGAACCCACGTCGGTGCAGTTCGGCCCGAAGATCGAGGCGCTGATCGCCTACAACAGCAACCCGGTGGCAGTGGCGCCGGAATCCGGAAAAGTGGTTCAGGGCTTCGCGCGTGAAGACCTCTTCACTGTGGTGCTTGAGCACTTCCAGACCGATACGGCCGACTACGCCGACTACATCCTGCCGGCCACCACGCAGCTGGAGCACTGGGATGTGCATGCCTCCTACGGCCACACCGACGTGCTGCTGAATCGCCCRGCCATCGCGCCCATGGGCCAGGCCAAACCCAACACGCAGATCTTTCGCGAGCTGGCCGCCCACATGGGCTTTACCGGGCCCTGCTTTGCCGACAGCGACGAGCAGCTGTGCCGCGCGACGTTTGGCGACAAGGTGGACTTCCAGCAGCTGCTGGACATGGGCTTTGCCACGCTGACGCTGCCCGATGCGCCGTTTGCCGAAGGCAACTTCCCCACGTCGTCGGGCCGCTGCGAATTCTTCAGTGCCCGGCTGGCAGCCACAGGCGCCGACGGCTTGCCTGGCCACGTGCCCAATTACGAAGCAGCCGACACGTCCGACCTGTTCCCGCTGGCCATGATCTCGCCGCCCGCGCGCAACTTCCTCAACTCCACCTTCGTCAACGTGAAAAGCCTGCGCGATATGGAAACCGAACCGGTGCTGGAAATCCATGCGGACGATGCCGCCGCGCGCGGCATCACCACGGGCGCGGTCGTCAAGGTGTTCAACCAGCGCGGCGAGTACCGCGTCAAGGCCGAAGTCTCCGCGCGGGCGCGCCCCGGCGTGGTCAACGGCCTGGGTATCTGGTGGCGCAAGCTGGGCCTGGACGGCACCAATGTGAACCAGCTCACCAGCCAGCACCTGACCGACATGGGCCGCGGCCCCGTCTTTTACGATTGCCTGGTGCAGGTGCAGYGCGACGCTGAAACAGCTTGAGGCACGGTGAGCCGAACGCGCGCCAAGACACTGACCGGCCTGGCTGCTGCGCTGGCCGCAGCCGCGCTGTGCCTCACGGGGTGTGCTGACCTGGGTTACTACTGGCAGTCCGTCAGCGGCCACATGCAGATGCTCAACGCGGCCCGGCCGGTGGACGACTGGCTCGGTGATGCGCAAACATCGGCCTCGTTGAAAAGCCGGCTGGAACTGTCGCAGCGCATCCGCAGCTTTGCGGTGGCCGAGCTGAAACTGCCCGACAACGCCAGCTACCGGCGCTATGCCGACCTGCGCCGCAGCGCCGTGGTCTGGAACGTGGTGGCAGCGCCGGCGTTTTCGCTCACGCTCAAAACCTGGTGCTTCCCGGTCACGGGCTGTGTAGGCTACCGCGGTTACTTCAATGAGGCCGACGCGCGCGCCGAAGCGGCGCGGCTCAAGGCCGAAGGCCTGGAAGCCAGTGTTTACGGCGTGCCCGCGTATTCCACCCTGGGCTGGATGAACTGGGCAGGCGGCGACCCCTTACTCAACACCTTCATCGGCTACCCCGAAGGCGAACTGGCCCGGCTGATCTTTCACGAACTGTCGCACCAGGTGGTGTTTGCGCCGGGTGACACGATGTTCAATGAATCGTTTGCCACTGCCGTCGAACGCCTGGGCATCGAGCGCTGGCTGGCCACGCAGGCTGGCGATGACGCACGCAAGGCCTACGCGGTATTCGATGGCCGGCGCCGGCAGTTCCGCGCGCTGGCACTGGCCACGCGCCGCGAACTGACCGCAATTTATGATCAAAATGATGCCGCAGCCCAATCAGAACCTGCGCAAGCAGCTAGCAAAATGATAGCGTACCAGCGCTTTCGTGACGCCTATGCCGAACTCAAGGCATCATGGGGCGGCTTTGCAGGTTACGACCTGTGGGTGGCGAACGCCAACAATGCCTCGTTTGGCGCACAGGCCGCATACGACGAACTGGTGCCGGGCTTTGAAGCGCTGTTCGAACGCGAGGGCCGCGACTGGCAACGGTTTTATGATGCAGTCAAAAAGCTGGCCCGGCTGCCCAAAGACGAACGGCGCAAGGCACTTGAACAACACAACATGGTGAGCCTTGCGCAGGCACACAGTCACCCACGCAAGGCCGGACAGTCCAAAGAGTAGTTCAATCTGGGCAGCGTCCCGGCACATCCGCCAAGGGGCGTATCTGTATGCTTACACGCACATGATCGTGAGGCGGTGTCCCTGATGTTCCGTATGTTCGACGACTTTCCAGCCGAGCCGGGCATACAGGGCCTCGCTGTTCGGCGTAAACAGGTAGACCTTGTCTTCGCCCATGCTGGCGGCCTCCCGAACCACATGCCGGACCAGCGCCGACCCAATCCCCTTGTTCCTGTGCTCGAGCGCTACATAAACACTGGACAGCCAGGGAGACAAGTGGGAATGGGTAATCGTTTGTGGCAGCAAGCTCGCCGACCCCAAAAGCCGGCCTTCGCAAACCGCCACAAAGGTCATCGGCAACGCGCCCTTCTGCGCGGATGCCTTCAGCCTTTGTGTGCGCTGCTCAACCGTAACCGATGTATTGAGATAGCCGAATTGCGCCTGGTGCCACGCGGCCAGCGCCGCAAGGTGCTGCGGGTGGTCGGCAAGATGGCCAATGCACACAGGAGATGCTGCGTGCCTCATGCCAGTTGAACCCAGGCAGCAACAGACATGGGCGGCACGGTCACAGTGTGCTCGTCGCGGCCCGCCAATTCCCGGGCCAGCAACGCGTCGACATCGTGATGATCCGCATCAGCACGCCCGAGCTTTCGGGCCATGGGTGTCACCGACCTGACCGCCTCCAGAGGCAGTTCGATTGAACGTGCACCATACTGAAG
>NZ_JBFUAZ010000276.1:0-5302 GCF_056406035.1 Polaromonas sp. P1_E1_2
GCGTTAAAGTCGGCACAACGCACACCCTTCACGACCGCCCATTCATGCCCACCCGACCCAGAGGCCATCACTACAGCGTCTATGTGATCGAGCTTGGGCCCGAGGTGTGGAACGTGGCACGCTTTCGCCGCGCCAATCCGGACTACCAGCTGGGCAAGCCTTTTGTGTATGTGGGTATGACCGGGCTGGACCCGGATGTGCGTTTTGACAAACACAAGGCCGGCATTCAGTCCAACCGTTTCGCCCGTGATTTCGGCGTGCGGCTTTTACCCAAGCTGTACGAGATGTACAACCCCATGCCCTACGACGCCGCGCGCGACATGGAAGTCGAACTGGGTATTGCCCTGCGCGAAGCAGGTTACGGTGTATGGCAAGCCTGAGCGGGGCCGCACCGGAGCCGGCTATTCAAGTGCGCTCACGGCCACGCCGTGCTGCTTCGAAAACGCCTGGAGTGTTGCGGCGACCTGGGGATCCTGCACGGTGGTCGTCAATTCAATGATCTTGTTGCCGTCACCCTTGTGGCTGTCGCTCACCGTCACGGTGGCCGAAGGATCATCGGCGGCAAACAGCTTCTGCAGCGAAGGGCCCAGCGACCCCATCAGGCCGTCGCGCTCATCCTGAGCAGCACCTGACTGCGCAGCATACTGAACCTCAAAAGAAAAATTTGTCCTGGGATTCATATCGGGTGTCCTTCTGGGTGCCGGAAAAGCTACCGGCGTAATGTGGCCGCGAGGGTGATTTCGGGAACGCTGGCCAGGGCCCTGGAGAGCGGGCAGGCCTTTTTGGCGCCTTCGGCGAGTTCCTGGAATTTCGCTTCGTCGATATCCGGAATCACGGCCTCCAGGGTCAGCGCAATGCGGTCGATGAGGAAGCCATCGCCCTGGGGCACCAGGCGGACCCTGGCGCGGGTGTCCACCGAGCTGGTGCCGAACCCGGCCTTGTCGCAGGCAAAAGAAAACGCCATGGTGAAACAGGCTGCATGCGCGGCGCCCAGCAACTCTTCAGGATTGGTGCCGCTGCGGTCGTCCTCAAAGCGGCTGCCAAAGCCGTAGGGATACGCCTTGAGTGCAGCGGTGTCGGTGCTGATCTGGCCCTGGCCCTTTTTGCCTCGGCCTTCCCAGTGAACGGATGCGGTTTTTTCGGTCATGGGGTTCTCCAGGTTTGTGCGCGTGCAGGGTATATCCGTGCAGGGCAGTGAAATGAAATGTTGAACGTTCCAGCGTGCCCGCCTTTTTTGTGGCTGGCCGTCGGACAGCGCCGCACGTCGGGGTAAGGCCTTCCCGCCGTGGCCGGRGCTGGTGTGAGCCGGGATGCACCGGTCAGGCGTCGTCTGCGCCCGGGTCTTTCATGTGCCATGTGATCCGCCCAAACTCGGCCCTGAGCTGGGCCCGGCCCTCGTCGTCTGCCAGTGCGGAAAGAGCTTGTGCCACCGAGAGCTTGCGTGCAGAAACGGGCTTCCCGCGGTAGGCAAACACGATGCTGTTGGTTTTTTCCTGGGCAAGAATTTCCACGGAATTGCCGTCGAAACTGCGCGCAATGCGGCCCGCCAGCAGCGGATAGTCCGGGTCATCGTAGTGCAGGTTCACCACCAGTACGCCGCCCGGCGACAGCGCGGCAAAACAGTCGTCATAAAAGCGCTGCGAACAGAGGGCCGGCGGTTGCCCCTGGTGGTCAAACCCGTCGATCAGCAGCACGTCGAACCGGGAGGTACCGGCCTGCAGAAAATCGGCCCCGTCAGCGGCGATGACGCGGAACCGCGCATCATCGTCGGGCACGCGGAATTCGCGCCGCAGCGCCACCACCTGAGGGTTGATCTCCAGCACAGTCATCTGACTGGACGGCAGCTGCCGGTGGCAGAACTTGGCCAGGGAGCCGCCCCCGAGGCCGATCATTCCGATGTGCAGGGGCGCGGGCCGAAAGAGCAGGAAACCCATCATCGTCAGCGTGTAGTCCACTTCCAGGCGCCAGGGGCTGTGCATCAGCATGCGGCTTTGCAGTTCACCCATCGTGAAGTGAAGCGACCGGATGTTTCCGTCGTCATGCACAAACGGCTGGGCATGCGCTGGGGGCGGCAGTTCAGCCGGGCCCGCGGGTACAGGATCGGCAGGAAGTTGCGTGAGGTCGGGCCAGGAGGTCATGGGATTTAAGCTGTGCGGGATGGTTCCACCATCAAGCCGGCGGCGGCAGGTTTGCCGCCCCGTTCGGGACCCGCCTCAGACCGGCTGGGATTCGGGCTGCGTCGTGGTGGCGACTTCCGAAGCGACCGCGTCCAGGGCCTGCGCCACCACACCCTGGCTGTCGACCGGCCTGAGCAGGCGTTCGCGGATCAGCCGTTCGCAGCTGCGCTTGGTCATCGAGTGGGGCTGGCCGCCGTGGCTCACGAACATGAACAGCGTGCCCTTGGTGCTGGCCCAGATCAGCTGGGCTCGCAGCCAGCGGCGCCTGGAGTACATATCCACCCAGTGGCCGGAGCGCAGGCTGAGCAACAGGCGCTCGGCTTCGCTTTGGGCCATGGCCGGTACTGCATTTGCGGAGGCTGCCGCCGCGGCAAGGTATTCCGGATGGCTGGAGTCGGGCTCATTTGCCGCTTGCATGGGTTCTATCGGCGGCGGTTCGTCTTCCTCGATCGGAGCAAGTTCTCCAGGCACGGTCGGCAGGGTGTCTTCAAACCCTGCGGCGTCCAGATCGTCGCGCGCAAGCCAGGGGTGCGCGGCGGCCTTGGCAAGGCGCTGTTCAGGCGTGGCCGAATCTTCTTCGGGCTCCAGCGGTACGGCGCCCGATTCTTCGGCGTCACGCCGGCTTTTCAGGCGGCGCAGTTTGAGCACGGGCCGGTGCAGCATCATCAGGCCTTCGAAGAAAGGCTCGCTTTCGCGCGGGTCCTGCCCCAGCAGCTCCAGCCCCTCATGCAGCTTGCCCAAAAGGCTGGGAATCATCTCAATCAGTTTGGCCGGGCGTTTCAGGGTGACTTCCCGCTTGACGCTCCAGAGCAGGTCAGGCACCACCGAACCGAAGCCCATCGGATCAACCTGGTTGCGTGTATCGGAGAGTCTGGCGTGCGCCATGGCCAGCGCCCAGGGGCCGAACAGGAAGTCCAGCACCAGGCCAGGCACCTTGTCCAGGTCCGAGCGCGTGCTCAGCTCAAAGGCGATCTGGTCCGCCTGCGTCTGGCGCTCTTCGGCGAAACGCAGGGCCTGCAGCACGTTGTTGCGGTTTTCCGCTTCGAGCTGGTCYTGCTCGTCCCAGCCGTATTCGAGYTCGGCCAGTGCCATCGCGAAAGGCTGGGCATCTTCGATCGTCAGGCTGTTCAGCCCGTTGAAAGCGCGCGTGACCGGCTCAAAAAACGCCAGGAACTCAGGGCTGAATTCGTCGTTGTACTTGAAGCTGCGTTGCGCCACRCGCTCCATGACGCGGCGCCCGGCGTGGCCTTCGTCGCTGAAAAAGCGCGGGTCCACCATGGCCAGACGCAGCAGCGCAGGCTCCAGCGCCACGATGGCTTCCCGCACCGGCACCAGCAGGCGCGGGTCTTGCGCGACCTGTTTGACCAGCTTGCGCACCACTTCCAGGCCCAGCACCTGACCGACCTGCTTGGCCTCTTTCTTCAGCTGGGTCCGGACGATGGCGCGCTCGCGGGGCCGGGCGTACGAGCCCCAAACCTGCGGGCTGAGCTGGCTGCGCTCATCGACCATCCGCTGCGGACGGTCTACCGCCGGCAGGTTTTGGTATTCATGTGAGGGCGCGGCTTGCGACTCAGCCAACGGCGCGCCGGAAGAGTCGGGCGCTTCCTGCAGGGCGACCAGCTCTTCCTCGACCGTTTCGTAATAGGACGGCGCCAGCCCGTGATGGGCGTTGCTGCCGCCATGGAACAGGAAATCCTGGAACAACTCATCCCGGATCTCATAGTTGGAGAGGTCGGCATATTGCGGGGGCGGCTGGTGGCGGCCGGATTCGACGGAGCCCCCACCGTTTCCGCCCTCACCGCCTCCGGTACCGGCGCCCGACCCGGAACCTGCGCCGCCGGTACCCCTGGCCCTGCTGGGGGCTGCACTCGCAGGGGTCTGCAATACGCGGTAGCTGGCGCCCTGTACGTTGGCAAGTTCCAGCTGGTTAACCAGGCGTTCGTAGACCTGCCCGAGTTCGCGCCCCAGAGGCTCGGCAAGATACCTGAGCCACAGCGAAACGATGGCCGGGCCCGCATTGCTTGCGGTGATCATTTCGCGCAGGGTCTGCGCAAACACTTCAGGGCGCAGCGGATTGAGCTCCGGGCGCACATTCGGCAGCCCCTGCACTGTGCTGATCAGTTTGTTGAGTTCGGCGAGGACGTGGTCGACCGCCGGCAGCACCAGCTGGAGCAGCCGTGACGATTCAATGGCCTGGGACACATCGTCGTCGTCGACGAGGGCGAAGCTGGCATAAGACAGGGCGGCGAAGGTGCTGGATGCGGCTGCGGCTGAAGCAGCGAGCTGGTCTGGAGATGCTGCCGGCGCGCGCACCGCCTGCACCGCAACAGCCACATTCGCCTTGAAATGCACCAGCAGGTCTGCCGGGTATTGCACGACCCAGACGGGCTTGTTTTGTTGAAGTCCCCGCCAGGCCGCCGCGAGTTCGTCGCGCTCGGCCACTTTTGGGCTTTGTGACTCGGCAATCTGCAGCCCCGCCACGGCGTCATCAATGCACCGTTCCAGCGCAGGCCGGGCTGCTTTGGCAGCCGCCTGAAGACAGGATTGAAGGACGTCAGGTTGCGAAGCCATCGAGGAGTTCGGGAAAATTGGTATTAATCACATTTGCCGGCCGGCTTGCAACCGATCTGTGGCCGGAGAGGGGGGAGACGCTAGCGTAAGGGCCAACCGCGATTTCATTGAAGTACTTGMAAAGTGTTTCACTTGGTTTCCAACGCATACATATGAATTACAGGGTTTTTGTCACGGAACGGTCCGTAACCAGCCTTTAAATCCCGCGAATGGCGATGAGCGGCCGGTTTTGCAAGATCGGCGGCCCTTTTGTAAAGGTCAGTTTGGCGCAACACCTCCGCAAGCTCAGGGGTTATCAACGCCTGACCGGCTGTCATTCGCCATGGGGGCGCACCGGCGCCAGCGGGCCGAACCCGGATTTTCAAGAGTATTTGGCCTGCAGGCCAATAACAGCTTGCGCCAACAGCTATCAATTCAGTAGCAAGTTGACTCTGTCAGGCACAGGCTGCAGCAGGCGCAAGCCCCCGTCCGCACCCCTGCCGCAGACTTAACGGCTCACAAGCCGGCTTTTACCTTCAGCCGCCAGGCGTGCAGCAGCGGCTCGGTGTAGCCAC
>NZ_JBFUAZ010000277.1:0-5285 GCF_056406035.1 Polaromonas sp. P1_E1_2
GCGCTGGTCAAAGGCAAGGATATCGAAAGCGGCCAGGCCATCATTACCGGCCTCGATGGCCGCGCCCAGGTGAAGTTCTCCGATGGCGGTGTCGTTTCGCTGCAGCCGGGAACAGAGTTCAAGGTCGCCAACTATGTAGACAAGGCCGACCCGAAGGAAGACCGCTTTCTGGTCGACCTGCTGCGCGGCAGCATGCGGGCCATCACCGGATTGATCGGCAAACGCAACCGTGAAAACTACCGTGTCACCACCACGACGGCCACCATTGGTATCCGCGGCTCTGGCTTCAATGCTGGGTACAACCCGGACGGCTCGCTGAGCGTGACAACCGAGCTGGATGCGATTGAGGTCTGCAATGCGGGGGGATGTGTCGGGCTGACGGCAGGTGAGTCTGTCCGGGTGGTCAACAACACAGACACGCCGAAACGAACGAATGTACGCCCGCCCATACCCACACCCGAACCTCCAATAGAGCCCATCATCATCAATAAAGCGGTTGTGACCGATGTCAAGCCAGTCAACACAGGCACGTTCACAAATTTCAAGTCAACCGCAACCTACCACTCGCAGGGCAATTTCGGACCTTCCACCATTTCGCCTGTTGCCACGGGCACTTCCGCAACCATTGACACCGGCAAACTGACCGCGCTCAGCGCCAATGGCAAGGATTTCACCCCCACCATCAACGCCTTTGCAGGCTCGGCGGGCTCTACCGACGCGGGCGACTTTATCGGTTGGGGTTCGTGGACCACGGGCACACGCAACCCAGGCGGCACGAACATCAATGATCTCCACTACATCATCGGCCAGCCTACCCTGGTGATGCCCACAACGGGCACCCTCAGCTACAACCTGATCGGCCAGACGCCAGTCACGGGCTACGACACCTCCGTACAGGCGGCAGTGGCCTCCGGAACCCTGACATCCGCAACGTTCAGCGTCAACTTCGGCACGGCCAAGCTGAGCATGGGCGTGGTCACGACACTTGGCGGTTTTGCGGCATCCAATATCAGTGTTGCAGGCGGGCAGTTCAGCTACTCCAACGGTGGACCGGTTTTCACCGTGGACGGTTTCTTCACCGGGGTGAATGCAAGCCGTGCCGGCATGGTTTACACCGGCACCAACGGAAACATTCGCTATTCAGGCGCAGCAGCATTTGCCGCGCCCTGATGGGGGCGGCCGGTCACCGTTCACTTGAGATAGAACGCCAGGTCGCGCTCCGTTGCGTCGGGGCCGTGCACCTGGCTGGCCCGCTCTTGCGCTGCCATGCCCAGCTGAAGCCTTAAATCCACCGAATCATTGAGCGACATCAGGGCATCGAATGCCTGCTCCTGCGAGCGGATCAAAAAACCCGAGATGCCCTGCTCGATCACTTCGGCGTAGCCGCCGTTCACGTGGGCCACTACCGGCAAACCGGCACCCATGGCCTCCAGCACCACCCGTCCATACGCCTCGAAAAAGTTTCCGGTGCGGTAGAACATCGCATCCAGTGAACGGTAAAAATCCGGCACAGACTCCGCACCCGCAGGCAGCAACTCAATGCCCTCGGTTCCGGCCAAACCCGGCGCCAGGCAGGTTCCGCCCATGACGCGAACCCGTATGCCGCGGCTGGCCAGCATGCGGTAAAGCGAAAGGTCCTGCGGGTTGTGCTTTTCCAGCAGATCACGGCTGGCACGCCCAACCGTGAAAGGCCGCGGTTGGGCTCCACCATGCGGCCATCGGGCAAAACGTTCAACGGCAACCGCTGAAAAGGGCGTGAGGTCGAGCAGGCTGGGAATGACGCGCCCGGTCAATGCCGCAGTGCGGCGCAGCCAGTCGGACACAAAAACAATCTCAGGGTCGAGGCCGGTGTATTCCCGCACGCCTTCGACAATGGCAAACAGCTGCCCCTGGTGTGAAATGTTGTGGAAAAGAATGATTCGTTGAAACCGCGTGTATTTCAGCCAGATTCCCGGCTGCAGATGCACGCCGCCTATCAGCAGCGTACCCTCCCTGGGAAACTGGTGCGCAAAGGGCTGCACGGCGGTAATGCCCTCGGGCGCGTACGCCGGGTGCACCGGCACATCGGACCACAGCTTGACCGCGCGCCTGCCGGCCAGAAGCCGCGCGAGGTCCAGCAGTTCCCGCTCCGCGCCCGTGTACAACTCGCCGAACCGGCCTAGCAGGTGCAGCGCGCCGAGGTCGGTGAAAGTGAGGCCTTGGGTCATTAGCCGCGATTATCTCCGCGCCCGCCTGAGTCCCCGAACCCACCGTGCCACATAATTCCTGCATGCACGACGGCGACACAGTTGCGATGGATAAAAACCCCCGCCCCTCTAACCGTGAGGCAGATCACGAGGCCTGGATGTCGCAAGGCAGCCAGCTGGACAGCACCGGCCAGCCCGAACTGGCGCTCGCGGCTTTTGAAAAGGCGCACGCCCTCTCGCCGACGGACGTCAATTCGGCATCTGCCTGCGCCACCCTGCTTAGCGTGCTGGATCGCCCGCAGGCCGCCTACCGAACGCTGCTGGGCGTTGAAGCATCACTGCTGCAGGACGCCGACGGCGCAGCCAACCTGGCGATTGCAGCAGAGGGTTGCGGTGACCTTGAAAAGGCCCAGGCGGCCTACGCACGGGCCCTGGAACTCAACCCCGACCACCTGCGTTCCCTGAACAACGTCGCCATCCTGGCGGCTGGCTCATCGCAGTGGGACCTGGCCATTCACTTGGCCCRCAAGTGCCTTGATCTTCAGCCCGGCCACCCGCCTTACCACGCCAACCTCGCCGAATACCTCTCAGGCGCGCGGCGCTACGCCGAGGCCGTGGAAGCCACCAGGCTTGCCCTGGCGCAATTTCCTGAACATGCCGAGCTGAGACTTCGGCACCTCGCGCTTCTGGCTTTCACCGGTGAGCTCGAAAAAGCCGACGCTGCCCTGAAAGACCTCGATGGCAACACCCGCAACCTGCTGGGTGAGTTCCTGCTGAAACTGGAAACCGCCGAAGGTGCTGCGCTGGAGGGCACCATCCAGGGCAAGGCCATCGACCACGTGGCGGACGACGCGCTGCAAATCCACACCCGGCAAGCCTTCCGCAATATGGCCATCGGCGATTGGCGGCATCACCACAAGCTCACGGATATCCTGCAGAAGGCCCTGGCTGAATCCCTTGCCACCCAAAAACCCCGCGACTGGGGCGATGCGCCTTTCCACGGACTGGTACTCGCCATGGATGAAGACGCGCTGCAGCAGATGCGCCGGCAAACTCTCGACGCAGTGAAAAGCCGGCTCAAACCCTGCCCGCCGTTCAAGCGCGATTCGCGCACACGCCGCCTCCAGAGCGACAGCCGCATCCACGTCGGCCTCGCCGTGCAAAGCCTGGCCGACACCCGGCAGATGCGGGCACTTGAGCAGCAACTCGCGCTGCACGACAGTGGCCGCTTTGCCATCCAAGTCTATGCCTTCACGGGGCGCCCGCAGCCGGAGCACCTTGAGGTTTTGCGCCGCCATGCGGCCAGTGTGAATGAACTGGGGCACATGACTGACCTCGAAGCGGTGGGGCGCATCCGCCTGGACAGGCTTGATATTTACATTGAACAGGCCCTGAACCCGGCCTGGACGCGGCAGGAAATCGCCTTGATGCGAGTCGCGCCCGTGCAGCTGCGCGAGCCTGGCCTTTACAGGCATCACGTACCCGGCGCATGGGACTACACCGTGTCCGATCACTTCATCCACCCGCAGGTGGAGGAGCAAGCCGGCCCCATCGGCCGCCTTCCGCAAACTTGCTGGCCGGGAAGCTTTGGCATGGATGCCGAGCCCACGACCCCTTCCCGCGAAAAAGCCGGGTTGCCCGCGGACGCCCTGGTGCTGTGTTCATGCCTGTTGCCGCCCCTGCTGGATGCARCCACCTTCGCCAGCTGGATGAAAGTGTTGCGGTCGCTGCCCGACGCCGTACTGTGGCTGCCTTTTTGCAGCCGGGCCGCCGCCAACCTCGTGCGCGAAGCACAGGCTGCGGGCGTGGGTGTACAGCGGCTGATCTTTTCAGCCCTTGCCGCCTGGCCCGAGATACCCGCCCACCTGGGCTGTGCCGACCTGTTCCTGGACACGTTGCGCCTCAATGCCTCGCCCGGACTGGAAGAGGCGCTGCGCCAGGGCGTTCCCGCGCTCACCTGCCCCGGCAGCAGCATGGCCGCGCGCATGGGTGCAAGCATTCTGCAGGCTGCCGGCCTGCCTGAATGCATTCTGGAAAGCCCGCAGGCTTATGTTGCGGAGGCTGTGCGGCTAGGCCGCAATCCTGAGGCGTTGCAGGAGCTGAAAACCAGGCTGCACACAGCGCGGAACAAAACACCGCCCCCTCCCCTGTTTGATGCGGCTGCGCGTGTCAAGGACCGGGAAGCCGCCTGGGCCCACATGGCGGAACGCTCGCGCGCAGGCTCGCCGCCGGTGGCGTTCGACGCGAGCGCCGCACAGGCCGTCGACACCTGATTATTTGCTATCAATACAATAGCTGCCTGCGCACACCCCTATTGGCCTGCAGGCGTTTTTTCTTCTGAATTTGCGGCTTGACCCGCCAAACTGCGGCCCTACCTACTGCGTGATAGCGCAGACTTCGCCGGTCGGCGGCAAACCAAGCTGGCTCTTGGCAGCGGCGACATTGGCCATCTGTCCTGACGTCACACCATTCTTGACGGCCGTCAGCTCCGCCAGGATGGAAATCGCAATCTCGGACGGCGTCTTGCTGCCGATGTAAAGGCCGATCGGGCCGTGCAGCTTGCCTAGCTCTTCGGCCGTCATGTCGAAGTGCTCGGCCAGCCTTTCACGGCGGCGCTGGTTGTTCAGCCGTGAGCCGATGGCGCCTACATAAAACGCCTCAGAGCGCAAAGCCTCCATCAGCGCCAGGTCGTCCAGCTTGGGGTCATGCGTCAACGCAATCACCGCGCAGCGGGCGTCCAGCTTCATGGCCTGCACCACGTCGTCGGGCATGCCGGTGGCCAGCTCCACGCCTTCTACCTGCCAGCTGTCACGGTATTCCTCGCGCGGGTCGCACACCGTCACGGCGTAGTCCATGCCCTGCGCAATCTGCGCCACAAAGCGCGACAGTTGCCCGGCGCCGATGATCAGCAGTCGCCAGCGCGGGCCGTGCAAGGTCACCAGCGCGGCTTCAGACACCTGCATGCCCTGGCTGGGCTGGGCCGCGCTGAGTGTGACGGCGCCCGTGTGCAAATCAAGGCGGCGCGCCACCAGCTCACCGGCCTGCAGACGCTGCAGCAATTCATCGATGCGGCTTGCTTTTGACAACGGTTCTATGGCC
>NZ_JBFUAZ010000278.1:0-5242 GCF_056406035.1 Polaromonas sp. P1_E1_2
GGTGTGTGGAGGGTGTACTCAGGCAAAAGGAAAACGCCGGGGTGGGCGAAAGGGGGCCGGCGGCGGGCAGCGGCAGGTGGCGCTGTAACATTCGCGGCAGTTTTGAGGTCTACTCAATAGTTTAGTGCAGGGTACTGCGCGGTTTCTTTCTTAGATTACTTATGAAAAAGTCATTTGATTTCACGACTGAAGCGCTGGGCGCCCTGGCCCGGGCGGATGCGGCACGCGCGCTGGCCGAGGACATCGGCAGCGGCGACCTGACCGCCGCACTAATTGACCCGGCCCGCCAGGCACGGGCGCAGGTGGTGGCGCGTGAAAGCGCGGTGGTGTGTGGCAGCGCCTGGGTTGAGGCGACGATGCTGCAACTGGACCCACAGGCCCAACTGATCTGGCACGTCAAGGACGGCGAGCGCTGCGAAGCCGGCCAGGTGGTGTTTGAGGTGCGCGGGCTGGCCCGTGCCCTGCTGTCGGCTGAACGCACAGCCCTCAATTTTTTACAGCTGTTAAGCGCCGTTGCGAGTAAAACGGCTGTTTATGTTGACATCGTGAAAGGCACGCGGGCCGCTATCGTGGACACGCGCAAAACTCTTCCCGGCCTGCGGCTGGCGCAGAAGTACGCGGTTGCCGCGGGCGGCGGAACCAACCACCGGGTGGGTTTGTACGACGCCGTGCTCATCAAGGAAAACCACATCGCGGCCGCGGGCGGCATTGCGCAGGTGCTGGCACGCGCCGCTGATGTCGCCGCGCAGGCCGATTTTGTGGAGATTGAGGTCGAGAACCTGGACGAGCTGGCGCAGGCGCTGAATGCCGGTGCGCGCATGGTGCTGCTCGACAACATGAGCCTGCCCGACCTGAAAGAAGCCGTGCGCATCAACAACGGGCGAGCGATTCTGGAAATTTCGGGCGGTGTCACCCTGGAGGGCCTGCGCACCCTGGCCGAAACCGGTGTAGACCGGATTTCCATCGGCACCCTGACCAAGGATGTGCGGGCGATTGATTTTTCCATGCGCTTTGACGCCGAGAGCACGGTGGCGGCATGAGCGTGGTTTTGCCCGTCATCCGTGTGGACTACGAGCAGCCCGAGGGCGCGGCTTGCAGCACGCACCAGGCTTGGGCCCGTGTGCCGGCCGAGCCCACGCAGGCCGAGCGCACCGTGCTGAAGGCCCGCATCCGCGAACTGCTCAAGGCCCGCAACGCCGTCATGGTATCGCACTACTACGTACACCCCGACCTGCAGGACCTGGCCGAAGAAACCGGCGGCCTGGTGTCGGACTCGCTGGAGATGGCGCGCTTTGGTCGTGACCATGCGGCACAGACGCTGGTGGTATCGGGTGTGCGCTTTATGGGCGAGACGGCGAAAATACTTTCACCTGAAAAACGCGTGCTGATGCCTGACCCCGACGCGACCTGTTCGCTTGATTTGGGCTGCCCGGTGGATGAATTCAGCGCGTTTTGCGATGCCCACCCGGACCGCGCGGTGGTGGTGTATGCCAACACCAGTGCCGCTGTGAAGGCGCGGGCAGACTGGGTGGTGACATCCAGCTGCGCGCTCGACATCGTGCGTGCGCTCAAAGACCAGGGCCAGAAAATCCTCTGGGCACCCGACCGGCACTTGGGCAGCTACATCCAGCGCGAAACCGGTGCCGACATGGTGTTCTGGAATGGCGCCTGCATCGTGCACGACGAATTCAAGGCCTTTGAACTGCAGGCCCTGAAAAAAGAGCACCCCGGCGCAAAAGTGCTGGTGCACCCCGAGTCCCCTGCGGATGTGGTGGCGCTGGCCGATGCGGTGGGCTCAACTTCGGGAATTTTGAAGGCGGCGCATGAGATGGACGCGCGCGAATTCATTGTGGCGACCGACAACGGCATGCTGCACAAGCTGCGCACGCTTAACCCCGGCAAAGTGTTTATTGAAGCCCCCACCGCCGGCAACAGCGCTACCTGCAAAAGCTGCGCGCACTGCCCGTGGATGGCCATGAACGGCCTGGCCGGGCTGGCCCATGTGCTGGAAACCGGTGCGCATGAAGTGACGATAGACCCCGCGCTGGGCCTGCGTGCCCGGTTGCCGATAGACCGCATGCTGGCTTTCACCGCCGCCCTGAAAAACGGCCAGCCCACCGCAGGCCTGGTGCCGCATATCGGTGCGGCCTGACGCCGGGTTCCGGCACCTAGATGCTACTGTTTTGATAGCTGCTTGCGCCCGCCAGGTATGCGTTAGAGGCCTGAATGACCCCTATTGCCGCATGCATTGATTTTTCAGACCCGCATGACAATACAGCGCCGCGCCTGCGCCGTGCCTTTGGTGCGCCGCGTGCGGTGCTGGTGGCGCGCACGCTCGATGAAGTATGGACGGTGCTGGATGCCGTGCAGGCCGCTGCCGCACAGGGCGCCTGGTGTGTGGGTTACCTGCGCTATGAAGCCGCACCGGCTTTTGATGCCGCGCTGGCTGTGCACGATGCGGATGGGCCGCTGGCCTGGTTTGCGGTGCACGACGAAGCCTTGCCCTGGCCGCGAACCGTACCAGGTGCCGATGTGCAGGTGCAGTGGCAGCCGGGGCTGGATCGCCCGGCTTTTGACGAGGCGCTCGGCTCGTTGCATCGGGCGATTGCCAACGGCGCGTACTACCAGGTTAACTTCACGGCCCAGATGACCGGCCGGTTGCTGYCGGGCCAGGAAGCCGCACCGGCCCACGCCCTGTTTGGCGCCCTGCAGCGCGCGCAGCCCGGTGGTTACGCGGCCTTTCTGGATACTGGTGATGAGCAGTTTTTGTCGGTGTCGCCCGAGCTGTTTTTTGATTGGCGCGGCGGCCAGCTTCTGACCCGGCCGATGAAGGGTACGGCGCCGCGCGGCACGACGCCCGAAAGCGATGCGGCCCAGGCCGAAACGCTGCGCGCCTCAGTCAAGGAGCGTGCCGAGAACGTGATGATCGTGGACCTGCTGCGCAATGACCTGTCGCGCATCGCCGAACCCTTCAGCGTACGCGTTCCGCGCCTGTTTCACACCGAGGCGCTGCCTGCGGTATGGCAGATGACCTCCGACGTCGAGGCGCGCACGCGGCCCGGCTGTAGCCTGGCCGAGGTGTTCGCTGCGCTGTTCCCCTGCGGGTCCATCACCGGCGCACCGAAGGTACGGGCCATGCAAGCGATTCGTGAGCTGGAAGCCGGGCCGCGCGGTGTGTATTGCGGGGCCATCGGCGTGGTGCAGCCCGGCGGCGCGGCGACTTTCAACGTGCCGATCCGCACCGTCAGCCTGCGCGGCGCCCAGGCCCGCTGCGGCATCGGAAGCGGCATCACCTCGGGCTCCGTGGCTGAAGGAGAATGGCAGGAGTGGCGCCACAAGCAGGCTTTCCTGGAGCGCGCCAGCTTGCCCTTCGACATTCTGGAAACCCTGGCGCTGGAGGTGGGCCAGTTACGCCACAGGGATGTGCACCTGGCGCGCATGRCCGCTTCTGCTGCCCACTTTGGCCACCGATGGGATGCGACGCAAGCCCATGCGTGCCTGCAGGCCTTGGCCGAGGCGCACCCGCAGGGCCTCTGGCGCGTGCGGCTACTGCTCGGTGCCAGTGGAAATTTCACTGGCCAGGCTTATGCCATGGAGCCGTCGCCGCCCCAGGTGCGCCTGCAACTGGCCCGCCGCCCGCTGGAGGTGGCTCACGGCGAATTTGTGCGCTTTAAAACAACACGCCGCGCGCATTACGACGCCTTCACGCCCGCAGCACCTGACGTGTTTGACAGCGTGCTTTGGAATGCTGAGGGCGAGATCACCGAATGCACACGCGGCAACATCGCGATGCGGGTGGCGGGCCGCTGGGTCACGCCGCCGCTGGCCTGCGGGCTGCTGCCGGGCGTGGGGCGCGCGCTGGCCTTGCAGGAAGGCCGACTCAGCGAAGCTGTCGTGCGGATCGACGCCTTGGCAACGGTGGAGGCCTGGGCTTTTGTGAACAGCCTCAGGGGCTGGATAGGCGCGACCCTTGTCTGAGCCCGGCTCGTATAAAACCGTTAAAGCTTTTCCTTGACGTAGGAAGCGCGGTCCATGTCCACCATCTCCACGCTCAGCTGCACCATCACGCCCGCTGGCCGCGGGGTCAGGCGGCGCAGCACGTCAGCGATGCGCGCGCCCAGGTCCTTCTTGGCTTCCGGCGTGCGGCCCGACAGCAATCGTAGCTGGGCATGAACAAAAGCGCGTGAGGCCGGTGCCGTGCCGATTTCAAAATCGTCCAGCGCGACCAGCCGGGTCTTCAGGTCGGATTCATCCTGTATTTCAGGGCTGCCGGCGACGGCCTGGTTCAGCGCCTGAAGCGCTTCGGCCCTGGGAAAGCCGGCCAGGTTGCTGGAGTATTCAACGATCAGGTGAGGCATGTGGGTTCTGAATAAAAAGTGGCAAGAAACGGATAAAGAGGATTCGGGAAAGATTAACTTCCGGGCGGTACCAGCACGGTAGGAATGGCCTGTTCAGCGGTGCCTGGGAAGTCGCGGCTGAAATGCAGGCCGCGGCTTTCGTGCCGGCCGTGCGCCGAGCGGACGATCAGATCCGCCACCTGCACCAGGTTGCGCAGCTCCAGCAAGTCGCGTGTGACGCGAAAGTTGGCATAGAACTCCTGGATCTCCGCGTTGAGCAGGGCGATGCGGTGCGCCGCACGCTCGAGCCGCTTGGTGGTGCGCACGATGCCCACGTAGTTCCACATGAAGCGGCGCAGCTCGTCCCAGTTGTGCGAGATCACCACGGCCTCGTCGGCATCGGTGACCTGGCTTTCGTCCCAGGCGGGCAGGGCGGGGACTTCGGCGGGTGCCAGGGATTCGATGGCGTGGGCCGTGGCGCGCGCCAGCACCACGCACTCCACCAGTGAATTGCTCGCCAGGCGATTGGCGCCGTGCAGGCCGGTGCAGGCGGTTTCGCCAACCGCATAGAGGCCCGCCACATCGGTGCGTCCGGCCAGGTCGGTCACCACGCCGCCGCAGGTGTAGTGCGCGGCCGGCACCACCGGGATGGGCTGGCGCGTGATGTCGATGCCGAGCTCAAGGCAGCGCTTGAGGATGTTGGGGAAGTGCTCCTGCAAAAAGGCCGGGCTCTGGTGCGAGATGTCCAGGTAGACACAGTCGAGGCCGTGCTTTTTCATTTCAAAGTCGATGGCGCGCGCCACCACGTCGCGCGGTGCGAGTTCGGCACGCGCATCGTGCGCGGGCATGAAACGCCCCCCGCCGGCTGAGGGCGGCAGCAGCAGCTTGCCGCCTTCGCCGCGCAC
>NZ_JBFUAZ010000279.1:0-5211 GCF_056406035.1 Polaromonas sp. P1_E1_2
GTCGTGGAGGACCTGGCCATGGTGCTGGTGCTCGTTCTTCTTCCGCCGCTGGGCGGCTGGCTGTCGGGCAAGGTCGATGCCGATGTCAATGCGCTGTGGAAAACACTGGGCATTACGCTGCTGCAAGTGGGCGGTTTTGTGGCGCTGATGCTGGTGGTGGGGCGCCGCTTCTTTCCCTGGGTGCTGTGGCAGGTGCAGCGCACCGGCTCGCGCGAGCTGTTCACGCTGTGCGTGGTGGCCGCGGCCGTGAGCATCGCGTTCGGTGCGACGGCGCTGTTCGGCGTGTCCTTTGCGCTCGGCGCTTTCTTCGCCGGCATGGTGATGCGCGAATCCGAGTTCAGCCACCGGGCGGCCGAAGAGTCGCTGCCTTTGCGCGACGCTTTCGCCGTGCTGTTTTTCGTGTCGGTGGGCATGCTGTTTGACCCCTGGGTATTGCTGGAGCGGCCGCTGCAGGTGCTGGCCGTGGTGGGCATCATCATTGTCGGCAAGACACTGGCCGCCGGCCTGCTGGTGCTGGCGTTTCGCTATCCGCTGAACACCGCGCTTACCGTCTCGGCCAGCCTCGCGCAGATCGGCGAGTTTTCGTTCATCCTGGTGGGCCTGGGTGCGTCGCTGGGCCTGCTGCCGCCTGAAGGGCAAAGCCTGGTGCTGGCGGGTGCGCTGATCTCGATCGCTCTAAACCAGTTGGTCTTCAAGGCAGTTGAACCCTTGCAGCAATGGATCCTGGCAAAGTCACCCCTGGCGCGCAAGCTGGAGGCCCGCGATGACCCGACGGCCGAGTTGCCGGCCACGACCGACCAGAAGTATTTGTCGAACCATGTGGTGCTGGTGGGCTACGGACGGGTAGGGCGGCGCATTGCCGATGCACTGAAGGCCCATCACATTCCGTTTGTGGTGGCAGAGCAGAATCGCGAGGCAGTGGAACGGCTTCGGGAGCAGGGTATTGCGGCCGTGTCTGGCGATGCGGTGGAGGCGGAAGTTCTGGTTCAGGCCCACATTGCGCAGGCGCGCATGCTCGTGATTGCGACACCCGACACGCTGGACGTCAGGCGTATGGTCGCCACTGCGCGTTCACTGAATCCAGCCATCGAAACCGTGGTGCGCACCCACAACGAGGCCGAGGCGCGCCTGCTCGACAACGAGAAGGCCGGCAAGGTCTTCCTCGGTGAGCAGGAGCTGGCACAGTCCATGGCGCGCCATGTGCTGGAGCGCGCCGGCGCGTCAACCGCAGCGCATTAGGCGCCTGCTCTGGCCCGCAACACGGCGGAGCGCACAAGCGCAAGCCTGTCGTTGCCAAAATACATGTCGTCGCCCACAAAGAAGGTGGGTGAACCGAACGCACCGCGCCGGATCGCTTCGTCGGTGTTGGCCTTGAGTTGCTCCTTGATATCGGGTTGTGCAATGCCCGTCAAAAATGCCTCAGCGTTGATGCCGGTCTGTCGGCAGATGGCGGCCAGCACCTCGTCTTGGGAAATGTCTTCCTCACAGGTGAAATACGCCGCGAAGGTGGCTTCGATAAATTCAAGGTAGTGCGGCTCGGCCGTGGCATCCTGTGCAATCCACAGGCAGCCGCGCATGGCCTTGACACTGTTGACCGGAAATACCTTGGGTGGAAATGCAATCTTCAGGCCCGCTTGGCGTGCGTTGTCCTGCACGTCCTTGAGCGTATAGCGGTTCTTCGGTGAATTCATGTCTTCCCGCGCGGCATAAATGCCTTTGTTGACGCTGTTGAAGATGCCTCCTACCAGCACCGGCCGCCAGCGAATGGCTTCCCCTAACTCGGCTGCCAGCGGCTGGATGTTGCGAAAAGCGATGTAGGTCCAGGGGCTGGAGCAGTCGAAGAAGAATTCAATCATGGGTATCCCGGTTTTTGAGGAAGGAAAAGGGGGTCAGGAAACCTTGTGCGCGCCGTCCCGTACGCTTTGCGCTGTCTGGCCAAACAGGGCCTTGCGCGCCTCATCGGTCAGCGCCGGTGCGCGCAGTTCCTTGCCCAGGTTCAGCCCGCGTTTGACGGCAGGCCTTTCAAACAGGGCGTCGTACCAGCGTTGTACATGGGGAAATTTTTGCAAGTCAACCTGCTGAGCCTTGTGTGTACGCACCCAGGGAAAGATGGCCATGTCGGCGATGGAGTAAGCAGCACCCGCCACATGCGCACCGGTTCGTGCCAGTTGCGCATCGAGCACGCCGTAAAGGCGGTCCACTTCCTTGCTGTAGCGCTCGATCGCATAGGGGATTTTGTCCGGCGCATACAAAAGAAAATGCCCGTTTTGCCCCGCCATGGGACCGAGCCCACCCATCTGCCACATCAGCCACTGCATAGCCTGGTAGCGCTCGCGAAGTTCGGTCGCGRCAGGCAGAAAGCGGCCAGTCTTTTCGGCCAGGTACATGAGGATGGCGCCGCTTTCAAATACCGCCAGAGGCGTGCCGCCGCCGGCGGGTGCGTTATCAACGATGGCCGGCATGCGGTTGTTGGGGCTGATCGCGAGAAATTCCGGCGTGAACTGCTCACCCTTGCCGATGTTCACCGGGATCAGCTGGTAAGGCAGGCCGCATTCTTCCAGCATGATGGAAATCTTCCAGCCGTTGGGTGTGGGCCAGTAGTGCAGGTCAATCATGGGAAATCCTCGAGGTTCTTGAACTTGTTGAGCGCTAGATCAATGGCGCCAGCTGTGGATGGTCGGCGGCGATTTTCCGGGCTTCGTTGCCGCCCGGCTCCATCATCCGGAAATCAGAAAAATCAAAGCCCGGACCCACCATGCAGGCCACGAGGGTGTAGCCCGCTACCGCATTCGCCCGCGGCCTGGCCGCCTGCCACAGGCCGGCAGCCACAATGTGTTGAGGGGTGGTTGTCGTGCTGACGGGGCCCAGTGCCGTGCCGCGCAGGCGGTTGTCCGCCGCGTTCCATGTCCAGAGATCGAGCGGTGCGCCCTCCAGATGTACCCACACCTCGTCGGAAAGAACGCAGTGCCAGCGTGAGTGCTGTGTGGCGTCAAGCAAAAAGTAAATCGAGGTCAGGGCATTGCGAGCCGGTCTTCCGTCTTGCGGCGCCACTTGTTGTGTGGAGCGAAACACTTCGCAGTACCAGCCGCCTTCCGGATGCGGCTGCAGCCGCAGCTGTTCAATGAGCTGGCGGGCGCGGGGCGTCGTAGTGGGYAGGTCTGGAGTGTGACTGGACTGGGGCATGAGGCGCAGTGTGCCTTAAACCCGGGCTGGCTTTCAACCTGCCCCGATTGTCCTTGGGCACCTGCGGGACAGGCGTTACTCCAGGTCCTCGATCGCCAGGCTGTGGTACTTCTGTGCATAGGAAAAAGGCACCGTGCGCACGACTTCCATGATGCGCTCCGTGGCGTCCTTGGACGGCACCGGAATCATCAGCGCGTGGTGGCCTTCCCTCGCGAGGTCCACGTACTTGTGGACCGTCGCGCCCTCGGTGCCTACACGCGGCAGGTTCACGTCCGAATGGCCATCCGCCTTGCCGATGTCTTCGAGGATGTCTTCCGGTGTCAGCAGCATGATGCCGTTGCTGGCCATTTCCAGTTCATGGGCCACGTGCCTGGCGTCTTCAAGATTCGGGAACATGATGAACGCGTAGCCGGTGGGATAAAACACACCACCCATACTGAGCATTTTTTTGGTCAGTTCGAAGTTCTTCATGGCGAGTCCTTTCATGCATTGCGTTGGTTCAACGAATCATTAAGGCGCGGAAACTGTAAATTTCCGGTCAGCAATCACATCCTCTTCCTGTCAGACACAGACGTCAAGGGCCGTTGATAGGTATGGAATTTCTGCTTCAAGCAGGGGCCGCGGGACTGGCTTTGCCAGACCGCAGGCGCAGCGGCCCCCTCGGGGGGCAGGAAGCTACACGAAGTGAGCGACCGTGGGGGCTACAAGTCCTCAAGCTTGATGGTCGGCTCAGCCATCACACGCACGGTGCTTTGCAGGCCCTGCAGGAGCTGGTTGGCGAAGTAGCTGCTCTGGGTGTCGGGCTCCAGTGCAGCAAACACTAGGTTGCCAAGCGGTTGATTCAGAGGCACATAGTAGCTGCCGCGAGGCACGTCCACCACGCCGCGTGTCAGGCTGACCTGGACCTTGAGAACGGCTTTGCCGTCGGCGATGGTGCCGCGCACGTCCTGGCGTTCACCCGAGGTGCTGGACGTTTCCCGATAGCTGTCGCCGAGCATGGAACCCTGTTCGGCAACGCGCTGCACCTGGACACCGTGCAGCCGCAGCCGGTCGACGGCCACGGTGGAGGACGCCGACAGCCAATAGCCGCAGGGGCGTGCGCGAGCTTTAAGGCTGCGCAACGCGAGGGCAGAATCCCAGTCCACGGACACTGTCTTGTCGGCCCCTGTCACGGGGTCGAGCATGAGCAAGTCGTACTGTGCGGAAGTAGGCGCGGCCTCCACGACGGCTTCCTCCTTGCAGGCTTTGGCGCCGACTTCCTTGTCGAGGTAGGGCCGCAGCTGTTGCAGCTCGTTCGCGCGCTGGGCGGTGCTCGCCAGCGCACTGGTGATGGCTGTCACGTGGGTGTGGACGCGCCGCTGGATATGCAGGCGGCCAATGCCAACTCCGCGTGTTTCGATCAGCAGGCTGATGGCGTTTTTCAGTCCGTAAACATTTCGGCTGGTGTCGGGTTGGGTGCCGCCCATCGAGATTTTTTTGTCGGCCAGGTCGCTTGAGGTGGTGTAGTACCACTCCGTGGTGAGGTTTTGGCCCTTGAGGGCAGTTAGCAGAGGGCGCCGGTACCACTCCTCCGCGGCCTTGGTCAAAAACTCGGGCAGGTTGGCAGTGGTGGCGTACTGGAACAACGCGTCGAACTTCTGCACGCTGCCGAACTTCTGCAGGAAGCGGCCCACGACCGTGTACTCATGGGCGTCGACCACCACAGTGGGGTGGTAATCACGGGCGAGCCTGGCAAGCGCCTGGGCTTCCGGCGTGTTGAGCAGCATGTGGTCGCGGTTCATGTCCAGCCCGCCTGTGGTCGCACGTTGCTCATTCGCTGCACCATCAGGATTGGCGCGCGGAACAATCACTACATTGATGCGGTCCAGCGCGGGCTGCAGCAAGCCTTGTGCAAGCTCCCGGGCGATGACCAGCAGCGCCTCGCTGCCGGCGGGCTCGTCGCCATGCTGCTGGCCTACCAGGAGCACCGTGGGCTTGCCTGCTGACTGCATTACCGTGGGGTCCGTGCCACCGGCGCGGGTCAGGACC
>NZ_JBFUAZ010000280.1:0-5191 GCF_056406035.1 Polaromonas sp. P1_E1_2
CTCAAGCGCGTTGCCCTGCGCGACGACCCGCCGGCTCTGGCTTTGCGCGGCATCGCCATGGCCCAGCTTGGCGAGCACCCGCGCGCCCGCGAGCTCCTGAAACGCGCCGCACGCGGCTTTGGCGTGCATGAAGAATTGGCGCGCGCACGCTGCGTTGTGGCAGAAGCCGAGGTAGCGATGGCCATGCGCGACTTTGGCGGCTCACCACGCGCACTGGCAGCGGCAGCGGCCACGCTGGAGGCGCACGCCGACACAGCCAATACGCTGCAGGCGTGGCTCATCACCGCACGACGGCTGTTGCTGCTGGGTCGGCTTGATGAGGCCTCTGTGGCGCTGACGAAGCTGGATGCGCGCGGCTTGCCGCCTTCGCTGCGGGCCGTGGCTGAACTGACTGCTGCCGAACTAGCGCTGCGCTCGCTGCGCGTCGGCGACGCGCGGATGGCGCTGGCGCGTGCGCATGCAGCGGCCGAACGTGCGCAGGTGCCGGCGCTCATGGCCGAAGTCACCGAAGCGCGCGCTGCGCTTGACCGGCCCGCCGCCCGGCGCCTCACCGCCGGCGGCGAACAGGCGCTGCGCCTCGATGAGGTTGCGGCACTCCTGGCTTCGGACGCATTGGTGGTCGACGCCTGCCGCCGTGGGCTGGGGGCCGGAGACCAGTGGCGGCCGCTGGCGCGGCGGCCGGTGTTGTTCTCGCTGGCACGTTCACTCGCCGAAGCATGGCCTGGTGATGTGAGCCGCGAAGCGCTGATCGAATCCGCCTTTCGCACCAGGCGCCCCGACGAGACGCACAGGGCGCGCCTGAGGGTCGAAATTGGCCGCCTGCGAGCGCTGGTCAAAACACTCGCAAGCATCGAAGCCACTGAGCGGGGCTTCATCCTGAAGCCGCTGGCTGGGCGCGACGTGGCTGTGCTGGCACCGCCCATTGACGGCGAGCAGGCCTCGCTGGTGGCGCTGCTGTCGGACGGCGCGGCCTGGTCCACTTCGGCACTGGCGCTGGCCTTGGGGGCAAGCCAGCGCACCGTGCAGCGGGCGCTGGCCGATCTGGAAGCCGGTGGGCGGGTGCGCTCCATGGGCCGGGCACGGGCTCAGCGCTGGCTGGCGCCGCCGCTGGCCGGATTCACGACGATCTTGTTACTCCCCGCTTCGCTACCGATTGGATAGAGTTGACTCCATGGCGCCGACGGACGGTGCATTAAGGAGCAACGATGAGCAGCAAGACAATCAAAAGCAAAGCCGAGCCCAAGGCGCGCCCCGCCGAGATCGTGCGCGAATACAGCTTCCCCGGCGTCAACGACGTCGCCGGTGTCACGCATGATGGCCAGCGCGTCTGGGCCGCCACCGGCGCAAAAATCGTTGCTTTCGACCCCGCCAGTGGCGAGCAAACGCGCACGCTGGAATGCGCCGGTGACGCCGGTACCGCCTTCGACGGCAAACACCTCTACCAGATCGCCGAGACGCGTATCGACAAGATCGACCCGGCCACGGGCAAAGTGGTGGCCACCATCCCGGCGCCCGGCAGTGGCAGCGACTCGGGCCTGACCTGGGCCGAAGGCAGCCTGTGGGTGGGCCAGTACCGCGACCGCAAGATCCACCAGGTGGACCCGAAGACCGGCGCCATCCAGCGCACGATTGAATCCAACCGTTTCGTCACTGGTGTGACGTGGGTGGACGGCGAACTCTGGCACGGCACCTGGGAGGGCGATGACAGCGAGATCCGCCGCATCGACCCGAAAAGCGGCGCCGTGCTCGAGCGGCTGGAAATGCCGAAAGGCACCGGCGTCAGCGGACTGGAGTCCGACGGCGCAGACCTCTTCTATGCGGGCGGCGGCAAGAGCGGAAAAGTCCGAGCCGTTCGGCGGCCTAAAGCAGAAAAAGCCGCATAGAACACAGCGCAGGCCTCCCCTGCGCTGACAACCCCATTCGGTCACAAGGACCGATAACGAGCGCACCTGTTACCAGCACGGGTCGGGCAGCGCATTGACCCACGCAACGCAAACCCAAGCAAACGGCTCACCGAGCCAAGGAGAAAACCATGAAGCTTTACTACAGCCCGTCCGCCTGTTCTTTGTCGCCGCACATCGTGGCCAATGAGTTAGGCCTCGCCATCGAACTCGTGAAGGTCGACGTGGTCGCCAAACGCACCGAGCACGGCGAAGACTTTCTCGCCATCAACCCCAAAGGCCTGGTGCCCGTGCTCCAGCTGGACGACGGCACCGTACTGACGGAAGGCCCCGCCGTTGTGCAGTACCTTGCCGACCTGAAGCCTGACGCGCAGCTGGCACCCGCCAGTGGCAGCATGGCGCGCTATCGCCTGCAGGAGATGCTGGGGTACATCAATTCAGAACTGCACCAAGGCTACATGCCGCTGTTCAACCCAGCCTGCAGCGATGAGGTTCGCAGCGCGCGCATGGCCCACCTGCACAAACACTATCGCCTGCTGGAAGCCACGCTGGGCCGCACACCGTTCCTGTTGGGCGACCGTTTCACGGTGACCGATGCCTATTTGTTTGTGGTCACGCGCTGGGCGGAGTTCGTCAAGCTGGACCTGTCGGCCTTTCCCAGGCTGCTGGCGTTCCAGGCGCGAATCGCTGCCCGGCCTGCCGTGCAGGCCGCCATGCACCGCGAACAACCGGCAAGCGCCTGAGCGCGGACTACCCATCCACCCACCCGTTTAACCCAGGAGAACACCATGAATACCACCATGACCGAAACATCCGCCATGAAGCACTCCGTTGTGTCCAGAGACAAATGGCTGGCCGAGCGCAAGACGCTGCTGGCCCAGGAGAAAGAACTGACACGCCTGCGCGACCGGATAGCCGGCGAGCGCCGTGCGCTTCCCTGGGTCCGTATCGAGAAAAACTACATCTTCGACACGCCCGAAGGCAAACGCTCGCTTGCCGACCTGTTCGAAGGGCGCCGCCAGCTGATGGTGCAGCACTTCATGTTCGGCCCGGGCTGGGAGCAGGGCTGCCCGAGCTGCTCTTACATGGCAGACCACACCGCCGGCATGCAGATCCACCTGGAGAACCGCGACGTGAGTTTTGTGGCCGTCTCGCGCGCCACGCTGCCCGAGATCGAGCGTTTTCGCCGCCGCATGGGCTGGAACTTCAAGTGGGTTTCTTCGAACAGCAGCGACTTCAACTACGACTTTCACGTGAGCTTCAAGCCCGAGGAAAGGGTCAACGGCACCGTCAACTACAACTACGGCATGACCGAATTCCCGGCCGAGGAAGCGCCCGGCATCAGCCTGTTCTACAAGGATGACGCAGGCCAGGTTTTCCACACCTACTCGACCTACGGGCGCGGTGTGGAGGTAATGATGGGCACCTACAACATGCTGGACCTCACGCCCAAGGGCCGGGACGAGCATGACGGGTTTTACAAGATGGACTGGGTGCGCCACCACGACCGCTACGAAACTGCGTCCGCATTCACGCCCGCGCCCGAAGCCGATTCGTGCTGCAGCACCAGGGCCTGAGCAGTCCGCGACCGGCGCGCACATCATGTCAAGCTTTTGGCCGTGGCTTGTGGTGGCAGGGGTCGGCGCCCTTCATGGGCTGAACCCCGCCACCGGCTGGGCGCTCGCCGCCGCCTGGGGCTTGCGTGCACGCGACCGGTCGCAGGCGCTGCGGGCGCTGGTGCCTATTGCAGCCGGGCACACCGCATCGATCGCGCTGGTGGCTGGCGCGGTGGCAGGGGGCCTGGCGCTGGATCGCTTCACCCTGCAGGTCCTGGCAGGCGGCTTGCTGGTTGCTTTCGCCRTGGTTCACCTGTCGGGCCGCGCACCCAGGGCGGCGCGCGCGCCGGCGGGGCACGCCGGGCTGGCGCTCTGGTCTTTCATGATGTCCACCGCGCACGGCGCCGGCTTGATGCTGGTGCCGGCCCTGATCCCGTTGTGCGCAGGGGAGGCGCGGGCAGCGGAGCTGGCAGGGTCAGGACCGCTGGCGCTCGCCCTCGCGGCAGTAGGCGTTCATACCGCGGCGATGCTTGCCGTCACCGGTTTGGTCGCCACCGGGGTTTGCCGTGGTTGGGATGCCGGTGCCCGTGTGATCAATGCTCGCAAGCGGGTACGGCCTCCGGCGCAGGGCTGATGGTGATGTGGCTGCGCGAAGCGCTGGCCAGGCTCCACAGGCTGCCATGGCCGAGGTAGTTGCTGCTTCCACTGTCTGGGTGCTGTTTGATTTGCTATCTTTTCTATAGCTTCTCGCGCAGGTCCCTATTGGGCTTGAGCGCGATTTGATGTCCGAAACAGGCAAAAAAACGGCAGTTTTTGAGCATTTCGATGTTTTTCCTCTGCCTAAGCGCCTTTTTGGGTGCCTTGAGGGCCCGTTTTTTAGGGGTAATTTAGCCCTTCGAGGCAATATGGATGGGCGCGAGCAGCTATCAAAACAATAGCGATTTCGCCGCGCCGTGCGCAGCCATTTCGACCGCCTGCAGCCGGAACACACCCGGCGGGGCTATTTCCTGGCCGCATTCCGCTTGCGGGTGGCGGCGGCTTTTTTGGCAGAGGCTGACCGCTCTTCCGCACTGCGGGAAGCTGCGGCTGCGCCGCCAAGGCGCCCGCCTTTGCGGGACGGTGCATGGTTTTCCGCCTTGCCGCGGCCCGAGCCCGACTTTTTGCCGCCGCCAGTTTCCTTGTTGACGGTGGCCCAGGCCCGGCGCTCGGCTTCTTCCTTGCCGACGCCGCGGTCTTCGTAGCCTTCTTCAATGTGTTCAGCCTTGCGCTTTTGCTTGTCGCTGTAGGCAGATTTGTCGCCTCTGGGCATGTCGGTTCTCCTTGGCTGGGTTTTCTTCGCCGTGATCGCTGTGATCGCTGTGATCGCGAGAGCTTGAAAATACTGCACCGGGGCAGGGCGCTTCGCGCGCGGCATTCCCGAAAAAAGGTCGGTGATCTCCTACGCGGCGCGGCGCTTCGCTGCCGGTCTCAATCTTCCGCTGAAGGCGCGGCGTTCAGTTCATCCATCAGCCACTGCGCAAACTGCTGCGTCTCCGGGGCGGCATTGGGCGCAAGGCCAAAATAGTGGCGACCCAGCGCCATCCGCAATTCCGGCAAGGGGCTTATCAACCGTCCCGCCGCCATGTCATGGGTAATTTGCGATACCGGCGCCAAGGCAAAACCCAACCCGTCGACGGCGGCCTGAAGCACAAAGTGCAAATGATCAAATTGCAGGCAACTGGCTGGATTCAACTC
>NZ_JBFUAZ010000281.1:0-5154 GCF_056406035.1 Polaromonas sp. P1_E1_2
TACACCCACATCACAACAGGCAGCGCATCGGCCCGGCACATCAACGCAGTACCAGCACCAGGACAGCACCATGACCGGCACCTCTTTTTTGATCGGCTTCTTTATTTTTGTGGGCAGCGTGGCCCTGGGGGCGCTGGGCTATGAACGCTGGCTCTCGCATGTGGTGTCGGCCCGCAAGAAGGTGGCGCGCAACCACGCGCTGCGCCGCAAGCCGCTCACCAGTCGCGACGAGCTCGCGGTGTGGCGCTGGCTGGCAGACATTTTTCCGGACCACCATGTATTGATCAAGGTGCCCTTTACCGGCTTTATTGAACCCAACAGCCGCGGCGGCGACGCGCACTGGCAGGCGCTGCTGAGCACCGTGAGCTTTGCCTGCGCCGTGGCCGACCGCAAAGGCGCTGTGCTGGGCTGCGTCGATGTCCTGGGGCGCGGCGAGCTGGCTGACCGCAAGCATGCTTTCAAGCGCGAGCTGCTGGGCCGCGCCGGCATTCCCTACTGGATTGTGGACGGCCAGCGGCGGCCCGAGGCCACGCTGCTGCGTGAGAAGTTCACCGGTGCTGCCGCCACGCAGGCGGCGATCAAAAAGACGCCACGCTCAGCCATGCCCCGCAAACCTGTCACCGCGCTGGAGCAGCGACGCTTGTCACGCGTGTCCAGCAACGCATCGGACCTGACCCGCACCGGCATGACGCCGCTGCATCTGAAGTCCACGCTCAAGCTGAAGGCGCTGGCACGGGCCTTTGCCTGGCGCCTGGCCGGTGAGCCGCCTTCTTACAGGCCACGGAGTTCACGCAGGCCCATGGGCTTTCCCACCACCAGCATCAGCAGCTCGACCATCTGAGCGAACCTGCACGAACCCCCGGCCCGCTCAGGCCTCGGCGCTCTTGAGTAAAAACTCCATCTCGGTTCCGGCCAGGTTCAGTATGTCGTGGTGGGCCAGCGGAATCGCTTTCATGCCGATCGGTTTGCCGTTGCAGGTCGGCGGCTTCTCGCCGTCCATGTGCGCCACGTAGTAGCCGTCGCGCCGGTGCGATATCGACACCACGGCCACACCAGGCTGGCCGAAGGTGGTGACGGCCTTGACCACCGGCACCTCCAGCCCCGCTGACGAACCCGACAACACCTTCAGGCTCGCGTGCATCGTGCCGCTGGTGCCGGGCAGGCCCATCGCGTCCAGCGCCATGGCGGTGGTTTGATGTTCGCGCGGAGCCTCTTCTTCGTGCCGCGAGGTGGCCAGGTACTGGATGCGGAAGTTGCCGATATTGATGATGTCGTTGTCGTGCAGCAGCTCACGCGACTTGACCATGTGGCCGTTGAGGTAGGTGCCGTTGGTGCTGCCCAGGTCTTCAAGGTACACGTCCGCAAGGCCTTTCAGCAGGAACACGCAGTGCTCGCCGCTGACCACCAGGTTGTCAAAGATGATGTCGTTGTAGGGCCTGCGGCCCAGCGTGGTGCGGTCGTTCGTCAGGTACACGTGCTTGATTTCGACGCCTTCGACCGTTGCAATGAGTTGCGGCATGCAAGACCCTTCTTCAAGATAGTCGCCGGAGCCCCATGCGTAAGCGACAAACCATCGTAGCCCGAGCGCCCTAAAGGCACAAGCGGGGCACAACCCGCCAGCGCCGCCACATGGCCGCTAATTGGTGGTAATTTTGCCGGTTTCGCATGCAGCGCGAATGATGCGCTGGGTCGGGTTGGGCGTCACGTCGCGGAACTCCATGGGACGCACCACTTCGTTGGGGTAAGTCACTGTTTTGTACGGCTCGCCCTTCCACAAGGGCTGCACGTAAAACGCCAGCGTGACGTACTTGGCGCTCTTGTCGGCGCAGTCAAACAGCACGGTGGAAACATACGAACGGTAAGGCACGCCGTCCCAGCTGGTGCGTTGCAGCGCGCGGCTTACGCGTACCTGCATGGCCCGCATGTCGCCGTTGGCGGCAATGGGGGTCGGGTCTACCTCAATGGTGTTGACGGCCGGGTCAGCCGGGTCACCCATCACGGTAAACCATGTGGTGGGAGCGACAGGCGCGCCCCACAGGGAAGCCCCGGACACCAGGGCCCCTAAAACGATGGCTAATTTCTTCATATGACTTTTTTCTTCCTTCCTCCACCGCACGGTCACTTCAAAGCACAGTCCATTGTCTGCAATGCCAGTTTAATCCTGACGCAACGAACGTTCTGTTGCAACTGTTTCCCGACCCGTAGCAGGCGCGCGTCGAAAGGCCCTGTAGGCACACACCCACACGGCTATGGGCCCGATGCCTTCGGCGCGGTCTGGGCCGGCGGGCTATCTTGAACTGCATGGAATTTTCCATGACGCAACTCTCTGAAAGGTACATCCCATGAACAAGGACCAGGTCAAAGGCAAGATCAAGGAAGTTGCCGGTGAAGTGCAGGAACACACCGGCCTGCTGGTCGGCAATGCCGAACAGCAGGCCAAGGGCCATGCCCGTGAATTCCAGGGCAAGGCACAAAAGGCCGCCGGCGACGCGCGTGAGAACGCAGAAGACATCCAGAAGGATCTTGACAAAGACCGCGACCCCCTGGGTCGCTAAGCAGCACTAAAACGCTGCACACCCACCATCGGCCGGCTCTTCCCGGCCGTTTTTTTGCGCGCAAATCGCCGCGTACACCAGCCATTGGCTGACGCGTTCAGGCGCGTTGGCTGATAGCCGGCGGCACGCAGTGCCCGCATCATGAAACCTTCCACCACAGCACACGCACCCATGCCACGCAAAGCCTCCGCTTCCCTGCCCGACGACCTTTTGCATGGTCAGCTGAAGCTGCCTGCCGTGACGATCAACGGCTACAGCCTGGCGCTGCACGACGGCGAGCGCTTTCTGGGCGACACCGTCAGCCGCGTCGCCTACAGCGAAATGCTGGACGTATGGCGCCGGGTGTTTCGCCGCATCAGCGGTGAAGACGTGCTGGGCACCAAGCCCACGCCGGCCATCAGCAAAAAGCGGTTAGACCTGCTCCTTCAACGCGACGGCAAGGCCGCCGCCGTGATTTCCGCGGCATCGGAAGACTACGCCTGGCAGCTGGTGCGTGTGGTGCGGCGTTTTCTGGCGCACCCCTCATGGCACGGCGTGCAGCGCATCGTGGTGGGCGGCGGCTTCCAGCAAAGCCTGGTGGGAGAGCTGGCCATCGACCGCGCGGCCGAACTGCTCTACCAGCAAAATGCCCGCGTGCATTTGATGACGCTGCGCCACCACCCCGACGAAGGCGGGCTGATCGGCTGGGTGCACCTGGCGCCGCCCGAGCTGTTGTCGCAATACGGCGGCTTCCTGGCGGTAGACATTGGCGGCACCAACGTGCGCTGCGGCATTGTGCGGCCACGCCTGAACAAGTCGCCCGACCTGTCGGACGTGCGCGTGGCGGGCCTGGAAAAGTGGGGCCACCGCGGCGACGACGATGTGACCCGCCGCGAACACCTGGTAAGCGGCATTGCCGCCATGCTGAAAAAGCTCAAGCGTCTGGCCGACAAAAAAGGCATCACCCTGGCGCCGTTTGTCGGCGTGGCCTGCCCCGGCATGATCTGCGACGACGGCTCCATCGCCGCCGGCGCGCAGAACCTGCCCGGTAACTGGGAAAGCCCGCGCTTTAACCTGGCGCATGACCTCAGCGAACTGCTGCCGCGCCAGGACGGCCAGACCACCCAGGTGCGGCTGCACAACGATGCGGTGGTGCAGGGCTTGTCGGAGCTGCCCTTCATGCAGGGCGTGAAGCGCTGGGCCGTGCTGACGGTGGGCACCGGGCTGGGCAATGCCAGCTTTGTCAATACGGGCACGCAGCCGATGCGCAAAACGAAACGCTGACGTCGCGCGCTGCCTTGCAATAATTCAAGAGAAAAAGGCCTGAAGCCCAATCAGTGCGGGCGCAAGCAGCTATATATTTAATAGCAATCTCTCGCCCCCGCGCACAGCGCTAGCGCGGAGCGATGGGCGCACCCACCACCACGCCCGGCACGGCGGTGCTTTCCACCGTACCTTCAGGCTGCACACGCCGCGGCTGCTCAGGTGGCAGCACCAGGCCCGGCGCACCACCAGACGTATTAGGCGCAGGCGTGCCATCTGCGGCAGGCCCGTTCACGGTGATGTACTTGATCACCGGCGCCGGCTGCCACACGCGCGGCGGGCCGCCCTCGGTGGCCGGCCCTCCCGCAGCGCCTGACATGCTCTGTTGCCCCAAAGGCTGGGGCATGCCGCCGTCACCGGTCTGGCCTGGCTGGCTTTCCTGCGGCGGCTCGGCGCCATTGAGCAGCGCTTCAATGCGCTGCCGCTCCTGGTCCGTCACGCCTGCGCCTTCCGGCGCGGGGAAGCGCAGGGCTACGTCCACCACTTTTGCCTTGATCGCGCCCTGAAAAAACTCACCTACCATCGGCAGCGCGCTGCGGGCGCCCTGCCCATAGCTGTCAGCCATGGTCACGCGGTTGTCGTTAAAGCCCACCCACGCGCCGGCCACCAGCTGCGGGTGCATCATGATGAACCAGCCGTCGGTGTTGCCCTGTGTCGTGCCGGTCTTGCYGGCCACGTCGGCCTGTATGCCGTAACGGCTGCGAATGGCAGCGCCCGTGCCCTGGTCGATCACGCCGCGCATCACGTCCAGCAGCGTCTGCGCCACGGTGGCCGGCATCACGGTTTCGGGCAGCTTGGGCTCAAACGCTTCCAGCACCTTGCCGTTGCGGTCTTCTACCCGGGTAACGAGCACGGGCTCTATATAACGGCCGTCGTTGGCCAGCGTGCCGTAGGCCGCCACCATTTCCCTCAGCGTGACAGGGCTGGTGCCCAGCGCAAGTGAGGGCACTTCTTCGAGCCTGCTCTGGCGCACGCCCATGGCCTTGGCCAGTTTGGCCACATTGGCCGGGCCCACCGCGTGCATGACCTGCGCGGTGATCGTGTTCTTGGAAAACATCAGGCCCTGGCGCAGCGTCATCATCTCGCCGCTGGGGCCGCCGCCGTCGGTCGGCCGCCAGAAGGCACCGTTGCCCAGCGGAATCTCCACCTCGCCGTCCAGGTACACATCGGACGGCCTGGCGCCGTTTTCAAATGCCGCGCCGTACACAAAGGGCTTGAAGGTCGAGCCCGGCTGGCGGCGCGCCTGCTGCACGTGGTCGAACTGGTCGCGCGCAAAGTCACGGCTGCCCACCCATGC
>NZ_JBFUAZ010000282.1:0-5152 GCF_056406035.1 Polaromonas sp. P1_E1_2
GAACTTATCCACATCGTGAGCACCTTCTGCTCACAAAGAGTGTGGGTCAAAATTCGATGGAAAACTCGGGTCAGACTTCGGTGCAATTCAACACCATTGCGTCCGGCAGGAGATCTTTCACCTTCCTGGCAAACGCGGCGTCCTGATCTCCTCCCATCGAGAAAAATACCGGTCGAGTCATACTTCCTCCTGATTTCTAGTCATCGCACAATTAAAACGGTGCTTGCGAGGCGATGTGATTCACATACTACTGAGAAACTGACTTTGGAGGAAGATATTCACGGTGGATGCTAGGCTCACTGCGCCCTTGAGAAGGATTTCGTTTGGTGGTTCAAGAACAGGTCGGCAACCCAGGCATGCCACGTCAACGTTAGATTCGCCACCGCCGGGCCTCTTACAACCTGAGCCTCTATACTAGTGACGGCTCGCTTAGAGCGACAGTAGATCCTCACAAATTTGCTAAATGGCTACATACCAAGCCAGCGGTATTGCAGGTCATCGCTTTGGTACTGGGGCCTCCTCAGTTCCTTCTGCAACGCCTCCGCAGACAAAATAGCTGGCACCAGCAAATGCGTGTCCACCTTAAAGGTCTGCTTGCCTGAGACGTCACTGCGCACGATGTCGATGTAAATACCCTCAATGCTGATACCGCGCTCGGCCAGCATCCTGGTCAGATTGCTGACGCTGCCCAGGCGGTCTTCGCCTACCAGTTCCAGCTCCAAACCCTGCTTGCAGGCATACAACTTGCATTCCACGCCTGCGGCGGAGCAAGTTTGCAGAGCGCGAACTGGCGACGCCCCTGCCCCTCCAACTCTGAAAGCGCCCCATGTCATTCACCCGCACCGCCTGCCTGGCGCTTTACGCTGCGTCCGGCCTGACGCTCGCCGCTCCCTCCTTCGCGCAAGAGCCCTACCCCAGCCACCCGGTCAAGGTCATCGTCGCGCTGCCGGCCGGCGGCAGTGTAGACATGGTGGCGCGCCAGGTCAGCCAGCAGCTGACCACCGACCTGGGCCAGCCCTTTGTGGTGGACAACCGGGCCGGGGGCTCGGGGCAGATTGGGGTGCCTGTGGTGGCCAAGGCGGCGCCGGATGGCTACACCATCATGGTGTCGCCGGCTTCCTTTCTGACCACGAACAAGAGCATTTTTAAGGTACTTCCCTACAACCCGGAAACCGACTTTGTGGCCGTGACCAAGCTGGTCAACCAGGCCATGGTGCTAGTGGTGAACGACAAGGCGAAGTACGGAACGCCGGCCAGCATTCTGGCGGCAGCCAAGGCCAACCCGGGCAAGCTGACGTATGCCTCTTCAGGTGACGGCAGCCCGCAGCACCTGGCGGGGCTGATGTTTGAAAGCCAGACTGGCGCGAAGCTGCTGCACGTTCCCTACAAGGGTGGTGCGCCGGCCATTACCGACCTGATTGGAGGCGTGGTGGACATGGCCTTTGCCCCGCTGCCGGAGGCGCTGCCGCATATCAAGTCGGGCAAGCTGCATGCGGTGGGTGTGCTGAGTGAGAAACGTGCCGTTTCCGCGCCGGACATTCCCACGCTGCGTGAAGGCGGCGTGAACAATGTGGTGCTGTCAGCGTGGATCGGCCTGCTGGTTCCCGCCAAAACCCCGCAGCCCGTGATCGACAAGCTCAGCAAATCCGCGAAGGCGTTTTTGAGGGGCGATGCCAAAACCAAACTGCTGGAAATCGGCATGGAGCCGGCGCCCGACGAGGCCAAGCCCCTGGCGCAGGTGATATCAGAAGAGATTCGCATCCACGCCGACCTGGTGAAAGCCGCCGGCCTGGTGCCGCAGTAAAAGCGAAGGCGCTGGCGTGGGGCGCATGCCCCAGGGAGCCGTCGATCGAAGCTAAACCAAAGCCCCAGCGGTAACGCCTTCGATCACGCTTCGCGCGTTGCGCGCAGCCGCAACGCCCATGTTCACGTAGGCGTTGCTCGTGACACCGCCGATGTGGGGGCTCAGGATGATGCCCGGCTCGTTCTGGAAGGGGTGCCCTGGCAGCATGGGTTCCACGCTGAAGCTGTCGAGGCCCGCGGAATGGACTTGTCCGCTGCGAAGGCCTTCGAGCAAAGCGGCCTCGTCTACCAGCCCACCGCGCGCCGTGTTGACGATGATCACACCTTTCTTGCACTTTGCCAGCGTGGTGCCATTCAGCAGGTTGCGGTTCTCGTCAGTCAACGGGCAATGCAGTGAAATCACGTCGGCGTTCTGCCAAAGCGTTTCGAGCTCGACCCGTGTCATGAATTCCGGCAGCTCTTTGGCGTAAGGGTCATAGCCCAAGACCTCCATGCCCAGTGCACTCGCCATGCGTGCAAAGCGCAGCCCGATGGCACCCAGACCCACAAGCCCGACAGTCTTGCCATACAGTTCCACGCTTTTGTGGGTGGCCTTGTCCCAGTGGCCGGCGCGCATACGCGCGTCCAGCACGGGAACCGATTTTGCGCAGGCGAGCATCAACGCCAGGGCCTGCTCGGCGACGGCATTGGCGTTGGCGCCGGCCGCGGCACGCACTTCGATACTCCGCGCCGCGGCGGCCACCTTGTCGATGGTGTCGGTGCCGCTGCCGTGTTTGGAGATCACGCGCAGGGATGGCGCCGCTGCGATGGCGGCAGCACCCACCTTGCTGTAGCGCACGATGATGCCCACCGGGTCGTGTCGGTGGCAGAGGGCGACGATGTCTTCTTCCGTTGGCGTCTTGCCGGCGTAGATGACTTCGTAGCTCTGCAGAAGTGCCAGCGCTTCGGGTGCAAGGTCTGCCGCAGTGACAAGAATGACGGGTTTCATGGCGGGCTTTACAGCAGGTTGCCCGTTGCTCACAGCGACTCGCCTTCTTTCAGCACACCGGCGCTGCGCAGCGCTGACTCCAGCCATTTGGCCGCTGTGTCGCCTTTTTTGATCGCCGCTATCCGTGCGTTTTCGTCGGCCACCTTCTTCGCAGCTAGCGGCAGCAGGGATTCGATCTTCTCGCGCTCAACGACGACAACGCCGTCCGCGTCGCCCATCACGAAGTCGCCCGCGTGCACGGTGACGCCGCCTGCCGTTACCGGGTGGCCGATGCGGCCCGGGCAGGTTTTGGTGGGGCCGTTCGGGTTGTACCCGGCCGCAAAGACAGGGAAATCCATTTCGTCGATTTCAAGGGTGTCCCGCACTGCGCCGTCAATGACAACACCGACGATACCCAGCTGTTTGCAGGCGGTCATCATGATGGTGCCCATCAGCGCGGCGGTGAGGTCACCCTTGCCGTCAATGACCAACACATCACCCGGCTGCGCCAGCGACATGGCCGCGTGAATCATCAGGTTGTCGCCAGGGCGAACTTCAACAGTGAGGGCCGTACCGGCAAATTTCATACGGGGGCGCAATGCCTTGATGCGCCCGTGCATGGCGCCCCGGCGGCCGGCCACGTCGGCCAGGATGGCGGGCTGGAATGCAGCAGCCTCGCGCACAACGGCGGCCGGCACGCGGTCAAATTTGCGGATGATGTCTTGTGTCATGTCAATCTACTTTCGCACCGGATTCTTTGACGATCTTGCCCCAGCGGGTGATGTCTTCCCGGATCAGTTTGCTGAATTGCTCCGGCGTGCTCCCTTCCACGTCGGCGCCCTGGTCGCGCAGCTTCTTGCGCAGGTCGGCCGCCTGCAACGCCTTGTTGATGTCGGCGTTGAGTTTGGCAACGACATCTTTCGGCAGGTTCGCGGGCCCGGCAATACCGAACCAGGTCACGGCCTCAAAGCCCTTGTAGCCGGACTCGGCAATGGTGGGCACCTGCGGCAGGTCTTCGGTGCGTTTGGCCGAGGTGACGGCGATGGCGCGCATCTTTCCGTTCTTGATGTGGCCGATGAGCGTGGGGATGGAAGACACATAAAGCTGCACCTGCCCACCAATCAGGTCGGTGGCGCCCTGTGCCGCACCCTTGTACGGCACGTGCGTCAGCTTGACGTCTGCGGCCTTCTGGAAGGATTCGGTCGCGAGGTGCGCGACGGTGCCGTTGCCGGAGGTCGCGTAGTTCAGGGAGCCGGGTTTGGCCTTGGACGCCGCAACGATGTCTGCAAGCGTTTTATAAGGCGAGTCCGCCGCGACGACGATGACCAGCGGCGCGCTCGCCACGAGGCTCACGGGGGTAAGGTCCTTCACGGGGTCATACGGAAGTTTGGCGTACAGGCTGGTGTTGATCGCCAGGTTGCTGGTCTGGCCCAGCACCAGCGTGTAGCCGTCTGCCGGTGACTTCGCCACGGCGTCCACGCCAAGGTTGCCGCCAGAGCCCGGCTTGTTGTCGACGATGAAGGTGTAGCCCGGGCCCATGAGCTTGTTCGTGACTTCGCGGGCGATGATGTCGGTGCCGCCGCCGGCCGGGAACGGCACGACGAGGCGAATGGGTTTGGTGGGCCAGGCCTGCGCAAAGGCGCTGGTGGCCAGGGAACACGCGATGGCAGCGGCCAGCGCGTAACGGCGGGAAAGTTTCATGTATGTCTCCAAGGCTCCGCTTAAAACAATAACTGCGGTATGGGTGGGACTGTAGGCGCGCGTTGCACGCCATACAATACCGTTTCATACAGTGAACCATGGTGCGGCATGCGCAACGATCCAGCAAATGAGCCAGTTGAGACGGGCGGCGGCGTCATCGCGGTGACGCGGGCGCTCTCGCTGATGGAAGCTTTTGAGGTGGGCGAGTCAACGCTTTCGCTGGCGGAATTGAGCCGGCGCTCACACATGCACAAGACCACGGTGCTGCGCCTGGCGCGCACGCTGGCCCTGTCGCAATACATGGTGCAGGCCGACGACGGCCAGTGGCGGCTGGGGCCGGCCGCCGGCTGGCTGGGTGCGCGCTACCAGGCCGGGTTCGATGTCAACCGTATCGTCGAGCCCACGCTGCACGAGCTCGTCGAGGCAAGCGGTGAGAGCGCGTCGTTCTACGTGCGCGAAGGCGACATTCGCGCCTGCGTGGCGCGTGTCGAAGGACCACAATCAGTGCGGCACCACGTGCGTGTCGGGGAACGGCTGCCGTTGAACAAGGGCGCGCCGGGGCGTGTGATTTTGGCCTTCAGTGGCGCAGCAGGAGAACCCTACGAGTCGATCCGTGAGCAGGGGTACCAGATCTCGATGGGCGAACGCGAAGCCGAAGTGGCCAGTGTGGCGGCGCCGGTG
>NZ_JBFUAZ010000283.1:0-5146 GCF_056406035.1 Polaromonas sp. P1_E1_2
ACATCTGCCTCGGCWGCGTGGCCTGGTCCGCGCCTGCCAGGAACAGCGTGACCACTACTTCGTCAAACGAGGTGGCAAATGCAAACAGAGCACCCGAGATGACACCCGGGGCGATGACGGGCAGTGTGATCCTGAAAAACGTCCGCAACGGGGTCTCGCCCAGGCTGAGCGACGCGCGCACCAGGTTGTGGTTAAAGCCTGCAAGCGTTGCGAGTACGGTGGTCAGCACAAAAGGCGCACCCAGCGCGGCATGCACCACGATCAGCCCGAAGTAGCTGTCGGCAAGGCCCAGCGGGGCGAAATACAGGTAGGTGGCCACGCCGACGACAACGATGGGGACCACCATGGGCGCGATGAGGATGCCCATGAGCAGGCTCTTGAACCGGAAGTTGGTTCTGGACAGGCCGACAGCCGCCAAAGTGCCCAGCGCGGTGGCGATCAGGGTTGCAGCGGGTGCCACGATGAAACTGTTTTTGGCAGCCCTGGCCCATTCAGGCGAATCCAGCAGGTTGCGGTACCACTTCAGCGACCAGCCCGGGATGGGGTAGCTCAGAAAAGAGCTGTCGGAAAAAGACAGCGGCACCATGACCAGGATGGGTGCCAGCAGGAAAACCAGAATGGCAACGCATGCGGCGCGCACCAGCCACCAGCCGGCCTTGTCTGCCAGGGTGGCATAGCGGGGAAAGGCGGGCCCTTTGATTTTAAACATGGTGGATTGGCGTCTGGGTCTGAAAAAGAAGGATGTCAACCAATGCTGAGTTCGGCCTTGCCGATGCGCCGGTAAACGCTGTAAAGAACCATGGTGGCCGTCAGCAGCACGGCACCCAGCGCACAGGCCATGCCCCAATTGACTTCCACGTTGGTATAGCGGGCGATGTAATAACTCAGCATCTGGTCATCCGCACCACCGAGCAGGGCGGGGGTGACGTAATAGCCGATCGAGAGGATGAACACCAGCAGCGCCCCGGCGCTGATGCCGGGATAGGTCTGCGGCACATACACCCGAAAGAAGGCAGCCAGCGGTGCGCTACCCAGGGAAACGGCGGCCCGCACGTACGTAGCGGGCACATTCTTCATCACGCTGTAAAGCGGAAGAATCATGAAAGGCAGCAGGATGTGCACCATGGCAATCACCACGCCTGCGCGGTTGAACAGCAGCGCCAGGGGGCTGTCTATGAGGCCGATACCCATCAGCCCCCGGTTGACCAAGCCTTCTGATTGCAGCAGCACGATCCAGGCCGCCACGCGCACCAGAATCGATGTCCAGAAAGGCACCAGCACCAGGATCATCAGCAGGTTGGCCTTGCGCGCCGGCAACGAGGCCAGCCACCAGGCCAGGGGGTAGCCCAGCGCCAGGCAAAARACGGTGACCAGAAAACTGATCTGAAAAGTTCGCAGCAAAATGGCGCCAAACGCGCGCTGATCCGGCGGCATGCGCTCTACCTCGCCCTTGCTGTCTCGCCGCAAGTCCACCGATGCCAGCAGATAGTCGGGCGTCCAGCGGGAACTGTTTTTGGCGATCGCTTGCCAGAAAAGCGGCTCCGCCCAGCGCGGATCAAGCTGGAGCAGCCTGGCCTGTATTTCTTCAGACGAGCCCGTGATGGGCAACGCGCGGTAGGTGCCCATGACAAGGGAGCGCGCACCCGGCACTTCGGAGTTGAGTCGCCGCGCGAGGGCGCCGGCATCTGAACTGTCAGAAAGATGGCCCAGGTCTTCCACCAGTGCTGCGTAACTTGCAGGGCCGGGGGGAGTCTGGGCGTTCCAGTCCTTGAGGCTTTGCGCCGTCCGGGGCAGCGCCCGCGCCACCTCCGGATTTTCAACGGCGCGTTGCAACAGGGCCGCAATCGGTACCAGCAAGGTCAGCAGCAAAAACACCAGCAAGGGCACTGTGAGCGCAAAGGCGCGCCATTTACGCCGTACATCCGCGCGCGACAGCGCCTGACGCAATGTGACGGCGTCATTGCCCTGAAGGGCGCCCTGGCTGGTGATGCTGCTCATGGGGTGCTTGCTCCGCCGGCTTATTGCGTCGCCCAGGCAGCAAAGCGTTTTTCAAGCGCCTCGCCCTGGTCGGCCCAGAAGCCAACATTCATCTGGATGGCCTCTTTGGCATTGGCCGGCGACGTTGGCAGATCGTCCAGCACCTTCTTGTCGAGCTTGGCCAAAGCCTGGTTGTTGACGGGGCCGTAGGCAATGTTCTGCGCATAGACGGCCTGGGTGGCGGGCTGGCTGGCAAAGGCGATGAATTTCATCGACGCGTCCTTGTTGGGCGCGCCTTTGGGGATGACCCAATAGTCCAGGTCATAAATGCCGCCGGGCCAGTAGATCTTCAGGTTGCGGCCTTCGCGGTTGGCGGCGTCGATGCGGCCGTTGTAGACGGTGCTGAGGGCGACGTCACCGGCCACGAGGAACTGCGCAGGCTGGGCGCCGGCTTCCCACCACTGGATGCTGGGCTTGAGTTCTGTGAGCTTGCGAAATGCGCGGTCGGCTCCGTCCTTGGTGGCCAGGACCTTGTAGACATCTGCAGGCTTGACACCGTCAGCCAGCAATGCAAATTCCAGGTTGTAACGGGCGCCCTTGCGCATGCCGCGCTTGCCGGGAATCTTCTTGACGTCCCAGAAATCGGCCCAGCTCGTGGGGGCGGTCTTGACCTTGTCGGCGTTCCAGGCCATCACGGTAGACCACACAAAAACACCCACGCCGCATTCTTTGACCGCTGCGGGCAGAAAGTCTGCCTTGGGGCCAATTTTGCTGAAGTCGATTTTTTCAAACAATCCTTCATCGCAACCGCGTTGCACATCGGGTGCTTCGACCTCGACCACATCCCAGGTGACTTTTTTCGTCTCGACCATGGCTTTGATCTTGGCCTGCTCGCCGTTGTATTCCACGGCAACAACTTTGGTGCCTGCTTTTTCGAAGGGCTCGTAGTAGGCCTTTTTCTGCGCATTGGCATTGGCGCCGCCGAAGTTGACGACAGTGATCTGCTGCTGCGCGAACGCGGGTACGGCCAGGCACGAAGCCATGGCAAGGGCAATGATGTTTTTCTTCATGGTGCTATTTCCTCGGTGGTTGATAAAGGCAGAAGGGAACGTTGAAAATGGTGAAAAGAGAAAGCGGTTACACCGCATAAATCCGCGTAAATTCGGGCGGAAATTCGAGGTGCACCGCTTCGCCCGGTTGCGGCGGCGGCTGGCCGTTCAACAGGGTGAGCGGCAGCTTGACTGTCGCTTCCGGCTGGCCGGCGCCGATGTCGCACAACAGCCGCAGGTGGTCGCCGAAATAGATGATGCGAGCCACGCGGGCCGGTAGCACGCCGGCAGATGAAGCCGGTACCTGGCGGTGCAGCACAATGCGCTCCGGCCGGATATAGGCTTCGACCTGCGCGCCATCAGCCGCCTGATTCACGTTGGTGCCGCCCAGAACGCGGCCATCCGGCAATTCGATGCCTGTGGCATTTCCCTTGCCTTTGAGTACCGTGCTGTCTCCGACGAAACCGGCAACAAAACGGTTGGAGGGCGTTTCATACAGCGCCTCTACAGGCGCCAGCTGCTGGATCGCGCCGTCGTTGAAAACAGCTACTCGGTCGCTCATAGTCAAGGCTTCCCCCTGGTCGTGCGTGACATAGACAAACGTGACGCCTAGCTGCTTGTGCAACTCCTTCAGCTCGATCTGCATGTGCTCGCGCAGCTGCTTGTCGAGTGCGCCCAGCGGTTCGTCCATCAACACCAGCTGGGGCTCGAACACCAGGGCCCGTGCCAGGGCAACGCGCTGCTGCTGGCCACCCGACAGCTGCCCGGGCAGGCGGTCCGACATGCCCGACAGGCGAACCATATCGAGCGCACGCTGTACGCGGCTGGCCTGGTCGCTTTTGACACCTTGCGCACCGTGAGCGGATAGGCCACGTTCTGGCCCACCGTGAGATGCGGAAACAGCGCATAGTTCTGGAACACCATGCCGAAGTTGCGTTTGTGCGGCGGTGTGCCCGTGATTTGCGAGCCGTTGAGGAAAATTTCCCCGGCGGTCGGCGACTCAAAGCCGGCCAGCATCATCAGCGTGGTGGTTTTCCCCGAGCCGGAGGGGCCGAGCAGGCTCAGGAATTCCCCGCGATGAATGTCGAGGTCGAGTTGCTGCACGACAAGCTGTTCGCCGTCATAGGTTTTCTGCACGCCTGAGAAGCGCACAAGGACATCGTTATCAGTCATCGTTTTTCCTGAGCTGTCCACGGAGATCAGCGCGATGCGGCGAGGCTGTCGGCCAGGATTTGCAGGCCCTCGTCCAGCAAGGCGTCTGACGCCGTGAGGGGAACCAGAATCCTGATCACGTTACCGTAGGTGCCGCATGAGAGCAATATCAATCCGCGCCGGGCGGCTTCGGTCACCACGCGTTTGGTCAGCGCCGCATCGGGGCGGGCAGGGTCCCCTTTTTCAAAGAGCTCTATGGCCACCATGGCGCCCAGGCCCCGCACGTCGCCGATAGAGGTTTCTTTTTTCGCAATCGCGTGCAGGCCTTTGACCAGATGGGCGCCCAGCGTCTTGCTGCGCTCCAGGAGTTTTTCTTTCTCAAAGGCCTTGAGCACAGCCAGCGCTGCCGCGCACCCAATGGGGCTGCCGGCGTAGGTGCCGCCCAGGCCGCCGGGGCCAGGTGCATCCATGACCTCGGCGCGGCCGACCAGGCCCGAGATCGGGAAACCGCCCGCCATGGATTTTGCGATGGCGATCAGGTCGGGCGCCACCGGCCATTGTTCACTGGCATACCAGGTACCTGTGCGGCCGGCGCCGGTCTGGACTTCATCGGCGATCAGCAGGATGCCGTGCCGGTCGGCCAGCGCCTTCAGGCGGCTGACGAACTCGGGCGGGGCAATGTAGAAGCCTCCTTCACCTTGCACCGGCTCAATGATGAAGGCTGCCACGCGCTCGGGCTCGACGTCGTTTTTGAGGATTTGTTCGACCGAATGCAGCGCCTGGTCGATGCTCACGCCGTGCAGCGCGTTGGGGTATTCGGCATGGAACACTTCGCCGGGAAAGGGGCCGAACCCCAGCTTGTAGGGCGCCACCTTGCCGGTCATGCCCAGTGTCATGTTGGTCCGGCCGTGATAGCCGCCGGTAAAGGCAATGATGCCGGGGCGCTTGGTGTAAGACCGCGCCACCTT
>NZ_JBFUAZ010000284.1:0-5140 GCF_056406035.1 Polaromonas sp. P1_E1_2
TAAGTGGGAGGCCGGAATATCGACGACGTTGAGTGGTTCGTCTACACCGTGACCACCATCAGTAACCACAGCGTTGTCGGTGTGAGTCCCAGCATCAGCGTACACCGAACCGGGCTCTGCTGTAGCGGCCTGATTCAGGCCGGTTTCAATGGCTCTAAGCTCGTCGACGCTCAAAGCACGAAAACTGGTGATTTCCGCTGCGCTGGCACCTGGGTGCAAATTGAATAGACGCTGCGCTTCCTGATCAAAGCTTTGCTGGAGACGCTCCTCTGTATTCAAGCCGTTTGGGTCAGGCCATTGGGTCTGTCCTTCTGGACCGATGCTACGCGTGTAGGTAGTGCCACCCACCGTATAACGGTCACCCACACGATTTCCCGCTAGATCCCACTGCCCTTGGAATTGCAAAGTGTTGCCGACCCAGTGACTAAATGTGGTCGCAACTTCACCATCGGCAGGGTTGAGGACGCTTTCCATCACCGTGGTTTCACCCCGTTCGGTGTGGCTCACACTGAAATAGCCGAGTTTGCCTTTAGGATCAAAAACCTCGCTAACAATGTCACCTTTTTTGATGCTGCCGTTGGCGCTGTCCGCTTTCGCAATGAAGCCAAGTGTGATTGAACCATCTTCGTGATGTATGACGTCACGATTTAGGACCAGGGCTAACGCATTGGCCGCAACTGGCGAAGATGTCGAGGTGGCTGGTGCTGCAATCGTTGAGGCGTTGATTGAATCCGTGATCCAGACATTGCTTTCTGGGCCAACAGGCAAACCAGTCATCAAGTCATAAACCGTACGGTCTTCCCAATCGCCCCCGGCTTGCTGCGCCAACGGATGCACTCCACTCGTGGGGGAACTGTCTCGCCCCGCCGTGTCGCCGGGCAACGACGACTGTGCGAATCGATCCAAGCGAAACATGATATTGATGTCGGCATTCGCGTTAGTGGAATCGCCGCTAAAGAACTTTAGGACGGCACCCGCCCCCTCTTTCCATCCAGCCGCTATCAGTCCGGCCTCCGTGACAATGTGTCCTTCTACAGTTTGCCCAATCATTTCCCACGAACCGTTGGCCTTTAGCTCGCTTTTGAGCTTGCCCATGTATTCGACTCGCGCGGCCTCCTGCGCTGTTGGGTTGTCACGAAAACTCTCTGGGTTGCTCACCCCGTTGGAGCGGGCCTTGTCGGTCCAATTGCCATCAGTGTCCATCCAGCCGATAGCCTTGAGACTAGTGGCGCGAAATCCGTAGCGGCCAATAGCGCCTATGCCTTGGCCGTCCTGCGCCCAACCGCCATAGCCGTTGTTAGGTTGACCGCTGGATTCGAGCGCAGCTAGGGTAGTGGCAAATGCCGTATTCGCATTGGGCAGATCGATAGGGAGTGGTGGCGTAATACCACTGCTGGCCGCTGCGACGTCAACACGGGCACTGAGATCGGCGGCGCCTTTTACTATTGGAAAACCACCGTTCCCGGGTAAAGTGATGAAGCCAGCGTTGCCGGCTTCGGGAATATTGAATACTGGCGCATTGGGATTTGCACCGTTGAGGTGCTGATCGAGGGTTCGGTCGTATAGCTCGGGTTTAACTTCAGCGAAACCTTTAAAGGTAGTGGAACCACCCCAGTGGATGCCTGGGTTGATCTTTTCATCGGTGGTGAACGGCTCAGTTGGCTTCAGCTTTCCTATGTTGTTGCCGCCAGCCATCGACAGAAATTCTCCGGTCTTCGTCACAGGGTCATATGACTGAACAATGCCAACGTGTCCACTAAAGTAGACTAAGGTTCCGGGCTTGAYGGTAGCGGTCTCGGGATTGACGACGCTTGCCCAACTACCATCGAAAGTTGCTGGATTAGTCATCACCGCGGAGGTCGCGTAAGGAACGTTGTACCCGGATTCGCGTAAGACGTGATAGACCAGACCGGAGCAATCAAAACCTATTGCCGTGCCGGTGCTGTTGCGCACATTACCACGGGTACTTCCTGTGCTGTCGCTACGAAAGGTATTGCCGGTGTTATAGCGATTCGCGTTGGTAATGATGTCGCTCATCTACTCAAACCTTATTTGATTTTTCGAAGAACTTCTAAGTCCGCGTCAAAGCGACGGGCTATGTCGAGGTCGCGCTGCCCAATTGAACGAATGGCACAGGCGGGATGCTGAAAATCCACTTGCCGAGGTTTCTTCCCAGTGGCACGTTCAATTTCGTTTGYGCAATATCCACGCGCAAGACTTTGATGATTTTCAATTGACTTCACAATTCGCGTAATTGCAGCCCCCAAGTAAACTGCTCGCGGTGGAAACGGATCCTGAATCAACCATCTCGGTTCCACTGCATCCACATACTTACGTTGCTCATGGTCATAGTGGCGATATTGACCGTTGCCGCTTCTGGGAAGAAACAGACTGATGCCATAGCTCCACTGCCGGCGATGTGGATCGATCACCACATATTCGCCCTGTACGGTGCCAAACTGTTTCATCATCTTCAGCAATGCATCACCGTCATCTGCGTTGTCCAGATACGCTTCGCGTTTTCCTGTTTGCGTATTCTTGACCTCGAGACCTAACCATGAACAACGCCTGTCGGCTGGAACTTTGTCAGAATTGAAAAGCCGCAAAGCCAGCACTTCAGCCTCAACAGTTACATACACCTCATAAGGCAAGGCCTTGGGTTGATTAACGGGAGGGGTCGGGTCTTGTGCATATTGCACTTTGGTGACTTTGATGTCTTTGACCAGCATTTCCTGCGTGCACTTGCCGAAGGTCGGCGTCACCTCCCGCGTGGTGGTCTTACCGGCTGGCACTTTTAACTGTTCAATGCCGTAGGGCGGATAGGACTCGAAGAGAGGCCTGTATTCAATGAGATCGCTGCCGCTGGTGTAGCGAAACATGCCCTTGAAATCACGTCCAATTAAGGCCTCAATAATCGCTTTCGGCTCGTTGACTGGGCTATCGTTGGCCTGAGGGGCCGCGCTGACTGCCGCATGAAATGTGATTGCAGCAATAGCGATGCCAAGCCATGCACGATAGCCAGGAGGTGGCGGGTTGGGAACAAGGCTGTTGTCGCGGGCGTCACTTGCGCTAGCGCATTCGGCCTGAGCCAACCGTTCGCGCACGAAAATGCAAGGCCCGTCGGCAAGCAGACGGTCAGAAAAGATCTGAGCGTATCCTTCTGCGCTTTGACATGGCTTTACGCGGCCACTATTTTTGTAGCTCTCCCTCATCTCACCCCCTTGCATTTCTCTTATTTTTTACGCTCACCAGCGTTGGCTCGATTTGATGAGCTCATTTTTTCTTAGGCGTGCAATCCTACGATGCATTTCTTCGCGCACCCCTGTCAGAACTAACAGGTACGTTGTCATCGCACTACATGTACAGCGTCAGAAAGTATGAGATGTCTAACATTAATACAAAAAGGGGTCGAGGCTTGTCAAACAGCGACCGGTCAATGTCAATTGATCCCGCACCTAACTGCGTTTTCTGGTGCGGACTTTCGCTTCACCTCCACATGTAGCAGAGTATCGCGAGGTAAGCTCCAAACACTTCGACGAAAGGACCTTGCCATGCGCACGCATTTTCTCAACGCTCTTGCACTAGCGCTGCCGATAGCCCTCTCCGCGTGCGGAGGCCCCGCGGCATCAACGCCAGCATCTGCGCCGCCAAGCGGTGCTTGCAACGCCGCACCAGCCCAATTCGCCGTGGGCCGCAATGTGAGCGCAGCGCTTCAAGAAGAAGCCCGCACACGCGCCGGCACCAAAACCGTCCGGGTGCTGAAGCCCGGGCAGGTTGTGACGATGGAGTTCAATGCTGATCGGCTAAGCCTGACTGTGGATGATGCCGGGCGCGTGACGCACGTGAGCTGCGGTTAAACAAACCGCTGTGGAGGCCAGTCAGCGCTTGCGGCTTTTGGCTTCTTCTTTTTCCAGCTGCTGAAGCTGGCGCTTGCGCTTGGCCTTGTTGAGGGACTCGGGTTCTGGGGGGCGGTTGCGCAATGCTTCGGCTTCGCGGGCCTGTGATTTTTCTTTGCGCTTTTTGTCGCGGAAGTGCACAAACAGCCGGCCCAGCGCGAAGCTGACGGCGCAACTGATAACCAGAAAAATAACGGCTGGTGTTTCCATAGATTTTGTAGACGGGATGTTGCGTTGACGTTGACGTTGGCGTTGGGCGTTGACGTGGGCGCTAGTCGGCCAGAAACAATGTCTGCAGGTCGTTCAAAAAATCAAAGCCGCGCTCGGTGGGCTTGACGCGTACGAAGTCTCGTTCGATCAGGCCCTTGCGTTCGGCTTCTTCAAGGCCGCGCTGAATGGCGGTGACGGGCAGGCCGGTTTTTTCGGTGAAGTCTTGCAGCTTGAAGCCGTCGCGCAGGCGCAAGGCGTTGAGCATGAATTCGAAAGGCAGGTCGGCGCGGCTGACTTCTGTTTCTTGCGTGACGGCTTCGCCGGTCAGGGCCTTTTCCATATAGAGCTTGGGCTCGCGAAAGCGTACCTGCCGGACGACGCGGTGCGCAAAGCTGAGCTTGCTGTGGGCGCCGGCGCCTATGCCGAGGTAGTCGCCAAACTGCCAGTAGTTGAGGTTGTGAAAGCAGCGGTGGCCGGGCCTGGCGTAGGCCGACACTTCATAGCGCTGCAACCCGGCGGCCTGCGTGATCTCGGTGATTTTGTCGAGCATGGCGTAGGCGGTGTCTTCTTCAGGCACCACGGGCGGGAATTTGGCGAAGTAGGTGTTGGGCTCGATGGTCAGGTGGTAAATCGAGATGTGCGGGGGCTGCAGCGCCAGCGCCTGCCGCATGTCCTGCTCCAGGCTTTCCATGGTCTGGCCTGGCAGCGCGTACATGATGTCGAGGTTGAAGGTGTCGAAGGCTTGTGCGGCTTCTTCTACCGCGGCGATGGCCTGGGCGCGGTCGTGCACGCGGCCGAGGGCTTTGAGGTGTTTGTCGTCAAAGCTCTGCACGCCGACGGACAGGCGTGTGACGCCGGCGCTGCGAAAGGCCTTGAAGCGGTCTTTTTCAAAGGTGCCGGGGTTGGCTTCGAGCGTGATTTCGCAGTCGGCTTCAAGCCTGAGGCGTGCGCGGATGTCGGCAAGCAAGCGGTCTATGGCCTGCGGCGAAAACAGGCTGGGTGTGCCGCCGCCAATAAAAATGCTGTGGACCATG